>SKYC01000153.1 GCA_007128085.1 Saprospiraceae bacterium
TACACCAATCTCTGATATTATTCACCCAGTGATTGTAGGTATTGACCATGTTTTCGGGGAAAAAGAGGATGTCTTTTTTCTAGAGAGAGTCGATGGCCGGTTGAACAATCTGCTTAATGTCTACATACCATTGTTCACTCAGCCGCGGTTCTACAACCGAATTTGTCCTCTCTGACCGACCGACTTTGTGATCGTGATCTTCTGTTCGGTCCAAAAGCTCAGCAGATTGAAGAAGTTTAATAATTTTCTTTCTCGCCTCGAATCGGTCGAGCCCTTCCAACGGCCCCCCATTTTTATTGACAACGGCCTGTGGTGTAAACATTTCAACCACTTCTAAACCATGTGTAAGACCAATTTCATAGTCATTGGGATCGTGTGCAGGAGTGACCTTGAGTGCTCCGGACCCAAACTCCATATCGACGTACTGATCAAAAATTACAGGTACTGGTTTTCCAGCAATGGGTACAATCAATTTCTTTCCCTTGAGGTGCTGGTATCTCGGGTCATCGGGATTCACAGCGACACCGGTATCAGCCATGATTGTCTCCGGTCGAGTGGTTGCCACCACCACATATTCATCCGAACCCTCTACCTTGTATTTAAGGTGATAGAGAGCACCCTTTTCATGGGTGTAAATAACTTCTTCGTTTGATAAAACCGTCAATGCTTCAGGGTCCCAATGAATCATCCGCAATCCCCTGTACAATTTATCTTTTTTATAGAGATCTACAAAAGCTTTTACAACATGGCGGCTGCGTGATTCATCCATCGTAAATACGGTTCGATCCCAATCTGCCGAGGCTCCGAGTTTTTTCAATTGGTTTAAAATAATCCCACCGTATTTATCGGTCCACTCCCAGGCGTGTTTTAAAAACTCCTCTCTTCCCAACTCGCCTTTTTTTAAACCCTTTTCCTCCCGAAGCCATTTGACAACCTTTGCTTCAGTGGCAATACTGGCATGGTCAGTACCGGGTACCCAACACGCATTTTTTCCCTGATTTCTTGCCCTTCTGATGAGAACATCCTGAATGGTATTGTTGAGCATGTGTCCCATGTGCAACACACCGGTGACATTGGGCGGGGGTATCAAAATCGTAAAAGGCTCTCTGTCGTCGGGCTCTGAATGGAAGTAGTTTTTTCCCATCCAGTGTGAATACCACTTATCCTCCGTATCGGCCGGATTGAAATGCTTGGAAATTGTCATTATATTGTTTTGTTGAAGAATTGCAAATATCGGAAATTTCAAATCAATCCATTACCCTGAGGCAAAGTTTTTGGGTTGCCCGGCCAAATATGAAGCAAAGCGTGTTCCGGGACTTTTTTGGCCGGGATTACCACGGGAGAACGATTTATAATTTATGAAAATGGCGTACACCAAAGCGAGATTAATCGTCATCATGTAATAAAGTATGTCTTTTCAAGTCATGGCCCGGGGTGGAAAGGATACGCTCAAGAGATGGATGATAATTGCATAAGTATTGTTTAAAATTTTTAAAGGGTCATCAATCGATTGAATTAAAAATTGCTCTTTTTGGCCGAAAAGCTTACATTTACCGATAATCTTTTATTTGAATGGAGTCATCGGATACCAACAGTCTCATACAAAAATGCATCTCCGGGGAAAGGGCGGCTCAAAAGCGTTTTTTCGACTTGTATGGTCCTTTTGTAAAGGGAGTGGTCTGGAAGTATTTTGATGATCCGGCTTCTGCTGAGGATGCTTTTATCAATGCCATGTACAAGATTTTTTCAAATATGGAAAAACTAGAAGATCAGGAAAAATTATTGTCGTGGATGAAAACCATTGCTGTCAATGAAGCCTTGATGATCAAAAGGAAGAGGAAAAGAATGGATCAAACAGAGGTCATAAGCGAACAGGTAAAGGAGATGAGTACTCATCCAAAATACGATCTGGACAAGGAACTCATTATGAACGTACTGAGTCAATTGCCGGAAGGATACAGATCGGTTTTTAATTTATATGAAATTGATGGATATAAACACCGGGAAATAGCTGATATCCTGGGGATTTCAATCAATACCTCAAAGTCTCAACTCATCATGGCAAAAAAGAAATTAAGGGAATTACTAGTCAATATAGGTTTTGACCTGGAGTAATTTTGGCGGTGTATTTGGGAGGAAGTTTTACAACAGTATAATTATTTAATGGAAAAAGTGGAGGTTATGGAAAAGTTCAAGGATGAATTAAAAAAACTAAGAGTAGAGGTTTCGCACAGGGAGTGGGATCAAATAAAACAGCGTCTGGACAAAGATTCTTTATCCCAATCCCCCGGACAAAATAAGAGACCAATTACTCATAAATACGCATTGGCAGCTGCTGTGCTACTGGCCTTCGTTGTAGCTATTGTAGCGATGATGTACGTTTTTATGGACAGAATTCCCGACTTTCGGGATACGGTTGTTTTGGTAGAACCGATGGAGGAAGAGTCCGATTATTCTGCCGGGGAAGAAATTGTATTTGGTGAACTCAGACATCGTTTAACAGTTGATGCAAAGGATGAAAGAAGCAATCAGCGACCCCCTGTGACTGCGCATTTTTCCAACATTAAAAATGAAACTTTTGTGGCAAACCACCCGAGTGGATCACAGTGGTTGGTGCAGTTGCAGTTAAACAGAGAGGAAGGTTTTTGCAGTGCATCCATTAACTCTATCAACGACAAGCCTTTGGGGGTCGTTCTTAAGCCCGGGGATGAAGCCTGTAATGAGTTTATAGAGGACCCGGGTGACACCCGTCTCGTTGTGCGGGAGGAAGGCCAAGAGGAGCGATTGTATCTCGTATTGAGGGAAGAGCTACCAAAGAAACAAACATCCGAGACCATTTCGATGGAATTGAAAAGAATCTATTGATCTGATATGGCCAGTCTTTGCTCGTAATATTGGGTATGGTAACCGAGACTCAATATCTGATTGACTTCATCAAATTCATCCACTTCGAATTTTCGTTTTAGGTCCTCAAATATTTCGAGTCCGGTAATGCTGTTGATTTTTTTCAGAGAAAATACCATTTCATTTAAAGGCTGGTCGCTCACTTCATTTTCCCACAAAAAACTGATGGATCGGGGTGTATCGGTTCCTGAATCAAGAAGACATAAAAACACGTATTTGCCCGGTTCTAAAAGAAAGGTCGTGTCACTGCACTGGATCATACCGGAAACCACATACATGGAACCGTACTCTTTTGTCCAGTCGTAGATCTGACAATAAGCTTCTTCCAGGATTCGAAAAGCCCCAATATCCATTTTTGAAAATTGTAGAGCGGGTTCATTTTCTTCCCAAAACTCAGTCAAGCCCAGTGGCAACCTAAATGGATCGTCAGAGGAAGGTGAACGAAAGCCAAAATTGGTGAGTGCATCGGACGTATGAGATATCCATAAAAGACTCTCCTCCCCTTTCCAGGGCGCCAGTATGAGGTCGTCTATTTGCCGCAGATCATCCGATTCCGAGTAACAACTTCCTGCAGCGGTCTCTGAAGGAATGGCCAGCAAGGATTCCAGAATGGGTTCGAGGTTGACAGTCATTAACCAAACGAACAACGCGAACAGAGCTACCAATAGAACAATGTAACGCATATTGGAGCCTCGTTGGGAGAGTCTTCCCTTTCCTTGTCTGCCGTGATTCATTCTGAATTTCACCATGGTATTCAATTTGCGTTTGGCTAAAAAAATATTTACTTTCCGATGCAAAAACGACTGAAGATTTTACCCAATAGATCTTCCGTAGTGATTTCATCTCCGAGAATTTCACCGAGTGCCTGCATGCCGTGTCGAATATCCATCGCCACCAAATCGCTGGGTATGCCCTCTTCGAGTCCAAAGATCACTTTGTCCAATGCATTTTTTGTTTTCGTCAGCGCATTGAAATGCCGGGAGTTATGAAGGATATTGTCTCCGCGAATTTCATCCAAACCAATGAAAGAATTTTCCAATGCATTGATCAGTATTTCTGTGCCATCATTCCGGAGCGCAGACAAACTAAAAAACGAATGGTGAGGGGATATTTCTTTCTCGAACTCCTTCATAATGGAGTCATCGACTTTATCTGATTTATTTCCAATAATGAAAATCTGAAGTCCTTCTTTTTTTACAGAATTCACGTCCCGCAACACCTCAGAAGGCTGCATTGCACTCATATCGAAAATGTAGAGTAAAATGGCGGATTGATGGATTTTTTCCATGGTTTTTTTTATACCCATTTCTTCAATCACGTCGCCGGCTTCTCGAATACCAGCGGTATCGATCAGTCTGAATGCAAGACCACCAAGGTGAATAACTTCTTCAATCGTATCGCGCGTGGTCCCTTCTATATTTGAGACAATCGCCCGCTCCTCCTCTAGTAACGCGTTGAGTAGGGTTGATTTCCCTGCATTGGGCCTCCCTGCAATCACCGTTGAAATTCCAGTTTTCACTGCATTGCCCATGGAAAAGGAATTGACCAGCTTTTCGATAAAGGCATTGGTTTCCACAACCAATTCCTTCAGTTCATCTCTTTTAGCAAACTCTACGTCTTCTTCTCCAAAATCGAGTTCAAGTTCTATTAAGCTGGCAAAGTGGATGAGTTTTTCTCTCAGTTCAGAAATTCTGCGACTGAATCCCCCTCTGACCTGTTGAATGGCCAGTTGATGTTGGGCTTTGTTTTCGGATTCAATCAAATCAATTACACCTTCTGCCTGGGCGAGATCGAGCTTTCCATTCAGAAATGCCCGGAGGGTGAATTCCCCGGGGCCGGCAGGCCTTGCACCCGAATCAATTAAACTCTCAATAATTCTTTGAACGACGTAATCTGAACCGTGACAGGATATTTCTATCACGTCCTCTCCAGTATAAGACCCCGGTCCTCGAAAATAAATCAACACCACCTCATCTATGGCCATCCCATCCCTATCAGTCAACTGACCAAAATAAGCATATCGCGTCTTAATTTTATTGGAATCTAAAGGCGAAAAGTGGGACTTGATAACCGCCAACACATCATTGCCCGAAAGCCGGACAAGGGCAATGGCTGATTTTCCGGGCGGTGTAGACCTTGCTATAATGGTATCCTGATTCAATTTACTGTGTGTTGTTTTTTGTTTTAAAAAATTGAGAGGGCGTTGATCCGAACCTATTTTTAAACGATCTAATGAAATGACTGGTATTGCTATAACCACTCTTAAAAGCCAGTTCTCCAACCGTTATTTCTTCTTTTTTTAGCAGCTCGAGTGCCCGATCCATTTTCACTTCCTGACAAAAATACTTCGGACTCTTATTAAAGACTTTTTTAAATCCCTTTTTCAAACTGTGAGCTTTCATATTGAACTTTTGTCCAAATAATTCCAGGCCCGCCTTTTCATCGGGATTCCTCAAAAAGTAATCCCTCAACAAATTAATTTTCTCTGTCGCTTCACTTTGATTGAGAAAAGGACAAGACTGCTCCCGGGAAGTAGGTGCGGTTTGATCAATAAGCAGAGAAAATAGTTCCATAATTTTTGACCGAATCCAGGGTCGGATGGTATGTCCACCTACGGGAGGTGAACCCAACTGTCGCAAGATCATTTTCATTTGAGGGCTCAGGATAAAAGGTTTTTCATTGATGCTCTGATCACCCTGATATATACCGGATCGAATAACTTCTTTTAAATCGGCCTTTTCACTCCCCGTTAACAATTGATGAAGGAGCTTTAAATGAATGCTGAGCCCCATTCCTTCACTTAAAGAATCAATTTTATTCCATTCAACGACCCAGTCCAGCATCGGATAAAATAAATTGATTCCACATTCCCCATCAACGGGATAAGAGGTGTTATTGTATCCTGCATTCAGGATAAACTGGCCTTCGAGAGCAACAAACATAAAGAGTTCATCTTTTTTAATTGTGAGCTCACCACTGTTGTGAGATTCACCTGTAGGTCGAAGTGAAAAATAATTAATACCTGATTCACTGCTGCTGAATATCATACAACTCCTGATCTTATTTGCTCTTAATCTGAATA
>SKYC01000090.1 GCA_007128085.1 Saprospiraceae bacterium
CAGCAAATTGAGGTTGAAGAGGTCCAGTTGGACGACATGGAGCCCATCAGAATACCCGACAACCTGGATTTTGCCATTCAGGGAAAGGTGGGCAGTATGGAGTATTTTAATATGCCTTTTCGCGAGGTGAGCGGATTGATCGAAATTATTGATGGTGCCCTTCAGATTAAAGATTTTTCCGGCAATCTCTTTCGGGGTAAAATGATCGTCAACGGATTGTACGATACGGCTGAAGAGATTCCTTTTATGAATATGAAGCTGGATCTCGAAACATTGGATATACCCGCTTCTTTTCAGCATATCAGTACCCTCGCAGCCATAGGCCCCCTTTTTGAGTACATGAGTGGACAATTCAGCTCCTCATTGATTCTTGATACCCGTCTGGATCAGGGGATGATGCCTATCTGGAACTCTTTCAACGCAGAGGGTTTCGTAAAGACATTGAATGCGCGTATTAACGATTTACCCGCTTTGGCTCAGGCCGCAGATCGACTGCAGTTGAATTTTCTGAGAAGACTGAACCTGGACGATACGGAAAACTGGTTCCAGATTGAAGGAGGCCGATTTGAATTAAAGCCCATTAATCACACCATTTCAGAGACCGATATGGTTTTTTCTGGATTTCACCAAATAGGGGGAGAGATGGAATACCACATCAATGCCTCCGTTCCTAAGGATTTGATTGGGAAGGGAACGGTAGGAAGTGGAGTAGTGAGTGGACTCAATTTTATTCAAAGCAAGGCCTCAGAACGCGGTTTTGATTTAGGGGGTGGTTCTCATGTGGATGTTGGTATACGAATAAGTGGTAGCCTTAGAAATCCAACCATAGGTATAGACCTGTTAGGTGTATCGACTGAAGAATCCCTTCGGGATCGGGCCGAATCTGAGGTGCGCGACAGAATAGAGGAGGAGAAAAAAGCCCTGGAAGATCGCGCTAGGGAAGAATTGGACGAGCGTCGAACCGAAATTGAAGATAAAGTGGAATCAGGAATCGATACGCTGCGCGAAAGAGCCCGGGAAAAGGAGCAGGAATTGTTAGATAAAGCCAGAAAAGAGGCCGAATCCAAATTGAAAGATGTCTTGAAAGATACCACCGATACAACCATAGAAGAGATGAAAGAAAGGGCGAGGAGGTTCAATCCATTTAGGAAACAAAATGACGATGGTTAATTTCATTGGGCACTTAATTTCTCTGTAAAATAAATTTTCAAATAATCCATGACGAATAAATCCATAGGGGTCAAACCCAGGTCTGTATATGCAATTGTCTGCGCACTCGCATTCCTTTTTTTTCTGAGTGCATTGACGGAAAGCTCGGCTGGCAAGCCGGATGTAAAACTCGCTGAAGATGTGATAGTAGGGGCAGAAAGAATGGAGCAGCTTTTGCCTGTAATCGGTGACAAAAGGGTTGGGTTGGTCGTCAATCAGACGTCGATGGTTGGGGAGAGCCACTTGGTGGACACACTGCTCAGTGAGGGTGTTAAGGTGAAAAAAATCTTTGCTCTGGAACACGGTTTTCGAGGGGATGCAGATGCAGGGGCGCATATAGAAGACAGCAGAGATCCAGCTACCGGCCTTGAAGTGATTTCTCTCTACGGGCAAAACAAAAAGCCCCTTGAAAAGGACCTTGAGAATATAGACCTCATCTTATTTGATATTCAGGACGTTGGAGCGCGGTTTTATACCTACATCAGTTCTCTGCACTACATCATGGAGGCCTCGGCCGAAAATGGGGTCGAACTGGTAGTCACCGACAGACCCAATCCGAACGGATATTTTGTGGATGGACCGGTATTGAAATCGGGTTTCGAGTCTTTTGTAGGAATGCATCCTGTCCCGGTAGTTCACGGTATGACGATAGGGGAGTACGCTTTAATGATTCAGGGGGAGTCGTGGATTTCTTCTGCAGAAAATCTTCGCCTTCGAGTAATTCCCTGCTTGAATTACGATCACAGTATGACTTATGACCTTCCCGTTCCACCATCTCCAAACCTTCCAAACCTGAGATCGATCCTATTGTACCCCTCACTTTGTTTTTTTGAGGGAACACAGGTGAGCGTAGGCCGCGGTACCCATCTGCAATTTCAGTTGATTGGAAGCCCCTATGTCAATGAGGGAGATACCAGTTTTACTCCCCGGAGCTTACCCGGTGCTACCCATCCGCCATTTCTTGACGAACTGTGCAACGGGTACTCTTTTTCCCAATATACCCATAAGGATTTGACGAAAAAAGGAAAAATTGATTTGAATTATCTGTTGACCTTTTACAGGAATTTCCCCGAGGACAAAGATTTCTTTCTCAGAAATAACTTTTTTGACCGACTGGCAGGGACGGATGAATTGAGGAATGCCATCGTCCAAGGCTTGTCTGAATCTGAAATTCGAGCTCAATGGAAAAAGGACCTCGACGATTTTCAAAAAGTCCGTAAGCGCTATTTACTCTATCCGGACTTTTAGATTTTATCCCTTCAGAATGCCATCCGCCATCAGGTATTGCTTGTCGCACATATCGCCCAACTCTTTGTTGTGAGTAACAATTACGAAGGTCGTATTCAGATCTTTCCGGAGTTTGAGAAATAAATTGTGCATTTCTTCTGAGGACTGGCTGTCCAGGTTTCCGGTGGGTTCATCGGCAAAAACCAGCAGTGGTTCATTGACCAATGCTCTCGCTACTGCAACTCTCTGTTGTTCACCGCCTGACAATTGTTCAGGCTTGTTTTGCAGTCGATCACCCAAACCGAGATAGCCCAGTAGTTCCTCCGCTTTTGCCAGGGCTTTTTTCTTTTCCACCTTTTTTATAAGAGCGGGAATGGCCACATTTTCAAGTGAGGTAAATTCCGATAGAAGGTGGTGAAATTGAAATATAAAACCGATATGTTCATTGCGGAATCGCGCCAGTTTTTTAGAGGACAACTCAAATGGATTTATACCATTGATGATCAATTTGCCGGAGTCCGGCTTATCCAGCGTTCCGGCAATGTGCAATAAGGTTGATTTCCCGCTCCCGGACTTACCCAGTATTCCAATCAATTCACCTTGTCCGACCTGCAACGATGCACCTTTTAGCACCTCCAATTGCCCGTAACTCTTTTTTAAATTCTCAATCTTTAACATGCTGCAATGTAGCTTTTTTTTCTGATTTTGCTCGATTCTGACCGCAAAAATACGATTTAAAACCCCTATTCCAATCGCTTACTTACTCCATCTGTTTATTTTATGCCGGATTAAAATTCAAAAAATTTGAATACATTCAGGAACTCGCATGCAACTTATTTTAATCATTCACCTTTGTGAAATTTTTGATTAAAAAAGTTCATGCTCGTTTCATTTAATTCTTTGAGTAATTTGGAGTATCAATTTGAAAATTAAAATTAAATTTCTTAAAATATCTTCAGGTTATTCTGGTTAAATTATGGAACTGATATTTCCGGAGCGTTTATTAATTAAACCATCAGTTGGAAATGACAGTACAGACCACATTTATAAAGACTCGTGAAATAATTTAGTTTTTCTTTAAATAAATCCGATGGATTACATTTCCATCTATTGTTAAGAAAAGTTATATTTGCGCATTATTTTTGGTTAACTGATTCCATTTATGAAGATTCTTCAACTCTGCAAAAAATTTCCCCTTCCTTTAAAAGATGGTGAATCAATTGCTGTAACGTACCTGAGCAGAGCATTGCACGAACTGGGTTGCGAGGTTACCTTGCTGACCATGAATACCACCAAACACTACATAGATTATGAAAGTGTGTCCGATCAGGCCGGACATTACAAAGAAGTGCATACGGTGGATATTGACAACACCCTCAAACCAGTGGAGGCTTTTAAAAACCTCTTCTCTGCTGACTCATACCACATTTCTCGTTTTAGATCCGATCAATTCGCGCAAAAATTAGAAGAAATTCTAAAAAGAGAAGAATTCGATATTGTACAGCTGGAAACATTATACCTGGCGCCCTATATGGATGTTATCCGAAAACATTCGGAGGCCTTGGTGGTTATGCGCTCCCACAATATCGAACACGAAATATGGGACAGAATTACCCAAAACACTCAGTTTTTACCAAAAAAATGGTACATCAAATACCTTTCGAAAAAGCTCCGGAATTTTGAATTGGGGGTATTGAATGAATACGACTTCCTGGTGCCTATTTCCCAGCGGGATTTGCACAAATTCAGAGATTTGGGGTATGTCAATGGGGCGCAAACCATTCCCATTGGAATCGACTTCAAAGACTACACACCCAATATGGCCTCCTTTGAAAAGAACCCCAGTGTCAGTTTTATTGGGTCCCTCGACTGGATACCCAATTACGAGGGCATCAATTGGTTCTTGAATAAAGTCTGGCCACAGGTACACCGGGAAATCCCGGATTTGGAACTGCACATAGCTGGAAGAAATACACCCGATGATCTTTACCAATGGGCAAAATCAAAGGTTTTGATCCACGGGGAAGTCAGAGATGCGCGCGAATTCATCAATCAACATCCCATTATGATCGTGCCCTTGCTCTCCGGCTCTGGTATGCGAGCCAAAATCCTTGAAGGAATGGCACTGGGTAAAGTGATCATTACAACCTCACTTGGATTGGAAGGTATTCCTGCAAAAAATAAAAAAGAAGTTTTGGTGGCAGATACACCGCGTGAGTTTTTAAATCATTTCAAATTTTGCATGGATCAGCCGGAGGGGATGATTCATATCTCCCAAAATGCTCAGACCTTTGTCAAACACCACTTTAACAATTACCACCTTGCCAAAGATTTGATACAGTCCTATCAATCTTATATGAAAACCCACGGATTCAAATTGGCCAATCCGATCTAAAGTCGGGTTGGGATGTAGCTTTTTATAAAATTGTTGAATTTGGATCTCGTAATTATAACTTCCAGAGTACCTTATCCTTTAGAAAAGGGCGATAAACTGAGGGTTTTTCATCAAATCAGGTATTTGTCTCAAAAGCACAACATATATTTACTGTCTCTATGTGCAAACGAATCTGAAATTCAGGAGGGGAAGGCAGAAATGGAAAAATACTGCAAAGAGATCCACTTTTTTAAAATTCCACTGTGGAAGAGATACTTACAACTGCCCATGGCATTGTTTTACGGAATGCCCTTTACGGTAAAGTACTTTTTTAACGGTTCTATCAGGAATAAAATTCAGCGACTCATCCTGAAAATCAATCCCGACCACATCTATTGCCAGTTGATTCGAACGGCATCTTACGTGAGAAAAATGCCATATACCAAGACCATTGACTACATGGATTCTTTTAGCCTGGGATTTAAGAGAAGGGCTTCGCGTTCTTCGCTTTTTCTCAAACCCGCCTTTTACCTGGAAAGTAAAATGCTGGCGACCTATGAGAGCAGTGTATACAAAGATTTTAACAGGCACACCATCATTTCTAAACAAGACAGAGAGAGTCTCGATATACTGTCTAGAGAAAATGTACAGATCATTCCCAACGGAGTCGATCAGGACTTTTTTTATCCTCGTCCGGCTTCCGAGCCGGAATATCACCTCCTCTTTTGTGGAAATATGGGGTATGCGCCCAATGTAAAGGCCGCTCAGTATATTTATGAATTGGCTCCCGTTTTGAAAAATCGCATTCCCAACCTCAAAATACTGATTGCTGGTGCAAGACCTCACCCCATGGTAAAGAAAATGCACGGAAAGCACGGTATTGTAATCAGCGGATGGATGGATGACATCAGAGAGGCCTACTGGAATTCCATGATCAACATCGCTCCCATATTTACCGGATCGGGCTTGCAAAATAAAATGTTGGAAGCAATGGCCTGTGGAATTCCCTGTATCACTACAGAAATAGTAGGACGCTCAGTGGGTGGTCAGGCGGAAAAGGATTACCTGATCGCAGCCGATAAAGAGGAATTTTCAGAAAAAATTTCAGCACTTGTAAACGACAGTAAAAAGAGAAATATACTGGCGGAGAACGGCCTTAAACTAATACGCAAA
>SKYC01000144.1 GCA_007128085.1 Saprospiraceae bacterium
AGAAGGGGAAATATTCCACAAGCGTAGCCATAGCTACGTTGAGGAAAGATTTTTCCTAATGACGAAGATATTGAGTTTTGCAGCCATTTGTAATAGAAAGAGGTTTTCGGAGTGGACTCATTGATTATAAAAATTTAACGGAACCATTACAAAAAGAAAAAGATGTGCACAGAGCGTCCACAGTCAACGCCCGTCATAGTTACTCCTTACTCCAATAATGTCTCCTGCGTTTGTAGTCGGTAGTATGTCGCTCAGGGTTATAGCTAACAGATGATTTTTTGTACCTTTGCCTCCATGAGAAAAAGATCATCCATACCCGTCAAAAGTCTGATAAACAGGTTTCCGGAAATTGATCTGCCGGTCACACTCACCGAGGATTCCGAACGGGAATTTTCCAAAAGACACCACCCCTTGCCCATGCCTTTGGTTGAAAAGTTTTTTTCAGATTTTTTTCCCCCGAGTCACCTGGACGAGTATACAGAATTTGTCCCCTGTTTTAAATTCAAAGACACCAAAGGATTTTACGCCCTGGTGGTATGGGTGGCAGAACTCACCAAAAAACAATTTTACCTCCTCACCATCTCCAATACCGGCCAGCCCCTGCATTCCAAAATAATCGGTGGAACGGTTCTTGCCGGAAATAAGATTTTACGTACCGCTGCCAGAATAGACGAGGATTGGATCATTTATTCGGTATCCGGTGTATCCGAGGGAGAACTCGTAGATTTAAACAATAAGGAAACATTTTCTACCATAATTGAGTTAATGCCTAATGGAAGCATTGTTCAAAATCAATAAATCTCCGCTGAATCTATTTTGCTTCCCTCCCATCAGATTCAGCAACTTTCCAGATTCATTACAAAAACAACAAAACATTGAGTAAGAAATATTCAAAATCAAAAAAGGAAAAAAACAAGAAAGGGAACCTGAAATCAAAGGTTCTGTCGCTTCTTGAATCCAAATCAAATAAAATGTATGCGCCCCATCAGGTGGCCAAAAAAATAAAAGCAGACCAATCCGTCTCTGAGGTTGAGAACATTTTAAATCAACTGGAAAACGAGGGCAAGGCCTATCAGATTCCAGGGGGAAAATACCGACTGGACAGATTCTACGAAAGAGATCAAAAAAACAATCCCGAGGGCCGGATTTACACGGGTAAAGTGGATATGACCCGGACGGGGTCTGCATACATCGTATGCGAAGAACTCGAAAAAGACGTCTATGTCTCCTCGAGAAAAACCAACGGCGCGCTCAACGGCGATACCGTGGAAGTTCGCATATTTACCGGAGGTCGAAAAACCAATCCATCGGGCGAGGTGGTTCGCGTAACCAATCGCCACACCAAAGAGTTTATAGGTACCGTATATCAGGCAGGAAACCGAACGCTGGTGGGATCAGACAACTTCGGAAATCCCTTTGACATCTGGCTGGATCGCCAGTCGGAGGCTGAAGTGGAAGAGGGCGATAAGGTAATCGCCGAAGTGACCGAATGGGCAGAGCGCTCGAACCATCATCACCGGGGCAAGGTAGTAGAAAAACTCGGCAAGGAAGGCAGTGACGACATTGAAATGAAAGCCATATTGTTGAAAAACGGTTTTCACCTCAATTTCCCGGAAGAAGTACTCGAGGAAGTAGAAAATATACCGGATGAAATTCGCCCGGAAGATCTAAATGGCCGAGCCGACCTTCGGGAATTGGGAACTTTCACCATTGACCCGGCCGATGCCAAAGACTTTGACGACGCACTTTCTTACCGGAAGTTGGAGAACGGCAATGTAGAAGTCGGTGTTCACATCGCTGATGTCACCCACTACATCAAAGAGGGAATGGCCATGGACAAAGAAGCCATACAGCGCTCAACTTCTGTATACCTGGTAGACCGGGTATTGCCCATGCTCCCTGAAAAAATCTCCAACAACCTCTGCTCGCTGAGGCCGAATGTGGATCGATTGACTTTTTCCGCACTATTTGAATTGGATAAAAACCACAAAGTGGTCAGAAGGTGGTTTGGAAAAGCAATTATTCACTCCCAGAGGAGATTTACTTATGACGAAGCCCAGGAAGTAATGGATACGGGAAAGGGAGACTTTTCCGAATAACTGACCGGGCTCAACGCCATTGCGGAAAAACTGAGATAGCGAAGATTCAAAGATAGTTCCATTAATTTTGAAACCGACGAAGTACGCTTCACTTTGGACGATGATGGCTACCCCATCGAAATATTTGTAAAGCAGAGAAAGCCGGTTCACATGTTGGTCGAAGACTTTATGCTTCTGGCCAACAGAGAGGTGGGCGCCTTTATCTCCGAGAAAAAAGACGGCCCCGAAATTCCCTTTATATACCGGGTTCACGACTTGCCCGATCCGATGAAAATCGCCGATTTTGCCCTTTTCGCCAAAGAACTCGGATTTAATTTCGATTTGAGTACGCCCCAGAAGATTGCGCGCTCTTTTAATCGACTCACCGAGGCCAGTAAAACCAACAGTGCTTTGGAAGTACTTCAACCGCTGGCCATACGATCTATGTCCAAGGCAGTTTATACCACCAACAATATCGGTCACTACGGCTTGGGATTTGAACACTACAGCCACTTTACCTCACCCATTCGGCGGTACAGTGACGTATTGGCACATCGAATTTTAGAGCAAAACATCGCTTCCGTTTACCGAATGAATAAAGAGGTACTCGAAAAGAGATGTAAATACATCTCGGAGATGGAACGCCACGCCATGAATGCCGAACGCGAATCCATCAAGTACAAGCAGGTGGAGTTTTTACAAAAGCGCATCGGCCAGGAATACGACGGTTATGTGACGGGAATGATCGAACGCGGAATTTTTGTGGAGTTGGAAAACGTACTCTGCGAAGGACTCATTGCCTTTGACGAAATGGACGATTACTACGAGATGACCGGACACCGTCTGGCGGCCAGAGGGCAAAAAACCGGGCGCATCATTAAAATGGGAGATAAATTACGGGTTCGATTGCTGGGTACCGACCTGGGGCGCAGGCAAATTGACCTGGAACTCCTCCACCATTTTGACCAGGATTAGAGGATTCTTCCGGACATGGCCATGGAAGAGTATTTCCAGCCTATAAACTCCCTCTGAAATTTGGCGAAAAGAGCCCTTTCAGTGGGGTCAATAGGGCGTTTTCTGTTCCAAAACTCTCCAAGCCTCAAAAACCTTGAGGGCTTCTTCCCTTTGCAGGTTGAAGGCTGGTATACTTCGCTCATCCGGACTGAGATCGATCTCCCGATAAATAAAATCATCATCGAAATCAATTTCTGCAGCATCTTCGCGCTTACATCCGTAAAAAAATTGTTTTGGCCGGGCCCAGTATATCGCTCCCAGACACATGGGGCATGGTTCACAGGAAGTATACAGGATACATTCCTCCAATTGAAAGCTATCGAGGTGTTTGCATGCATTTCTGATTGCCACTACCTCTGCATGAGCAGTCGGGTCGTTGGTTCCCAATACGCGGTTCCACCCCTCACCGATTATCTTTCCATCCCTGGCTACCACGGCACCAAAAGGGCCTCCATCCCCTTTTTTCATGCCCTTTTCAGCCAATTCGATCGCTCTGGACATCATCTCTCGGTGTATTTTCATTTCAGCTTCGGTCCACTTCATCGTCCGATTGTTTTGACTGCAATATAGTGTCTCTTGTATTTCCCTAAATAAAAACGGTTATTTTTTTTCATTCCTTTTTAAAAAATGAGGCTATGATTTAAATGCATGTGTTTGTCAATGCCTTAATTTCCAATGAAGTGCAAAACTGGTAATTGTTGCAGAAAAGTCACCGCACCGTTTTATAGGTTTTTTTTAAACTTAAGTTGAGAAAACCCACCCTTTAGCGATGGGGCATGGTTTTCGGCCATCAAAATCCCAATTACTATTGGTGACACTGAAAAAAAAGGTGAAAACCTGAGGGTTTTGGGATTTAATAGTCTCAACATGAAGCAAAAAAAGCCACAGAGTGGCGGCATCTTTGTAGCAAATTTAACAATCAAGTATTCCAGCCACAGCGTGGCGACATCTTAATCATATCACCTCAGTTTCCTTTACTCCATACCCAAATACAATTTTTTTTATCACAAAGATTAAAGCCATCGTCAAAAATAAAAATCAAACATCAAGGAATCCCCGGCTCCATGATTATTCCTCTGAGAGTTATCTGCACTCACAAAAGTCCCTGTAAAACTTATCGCAAAAATCATCGTTTTAGATAAAAGCTACTCATTGCCAATAGCCTGCACACTTTATTTTCAGACAATTACATATAAACTTAAAGAAAAAATTTGTATCTTTGCACTCCAGATTTCTATTGTTTTTACTAATTTATCAAAACTATGAGTAAGAAAAAAGTTCTGTTTGTTACACAGGAAATGAAACCTTTTACCGCGCTGTCAGAGATATCTGAAATTGTTCGGGATCTGGCACAATCCACACAGGAAGCCGGGATGGAGGTTCGCATATTGATGCCTCGTTTTGGAACTATCAATGAAAGGAGGCATCGGCTTCACGAAGTGGTCAGGCTTTCCGGAATGAATATCATAGTTGACGATGACGACTATCCACTCATAATAAAAGTGGCCTCTTTGCCCGGAGCCCGCATGCAAGTGTATTTTTTGGACAACGAGGAGTTCTTCAAGAGAAAGTTTATTTTTGAGGACGCCAAAGGTCAGGTTTTTGAAGACAATCAGGAGCGAATGATATTTTTCTGCAAGGGTGTGGTAGAAACCGTAAAGAAATTTGGCTGGCCGCCTGACATCGTACACTGCCATGGCTGGATGACCAGTTTGCTCCCGGTATATCTGAAGAGAGCTTACGAAACGGAACCCCTGTTTAAAAACAGTAAGATCATATATTCTACTTACGATTCAGGAGTCCAGAATTCATTCGATAACGAATTTATAGAAAAAGCTCAGATCAACAATCTCGAAGAAGAGGACTTGATGAGTTTTCAGAAAAACGGCAAAGTCAATTTACTCGACGGCGCCATGGAGTTTTCCGATTCAATCATCACTTCAACAAATTCAGAGAACAGCAATGGCACTGCTAAAGGGAAAAATGGAAAAATGAGCGAATTTGAATTTGCCGATACTTCAGAATTGGTAGAAAAATATATTTCCCTTTATAATGAGCTTCTCGAGGACTAAAACACCAACTCCTTCGTTTGCTAACAACAGGATGTGGGATAATTCTTAATTTTTTGACTACCTTCGCGGGTAATCTGAAAAACACATCCTGTGATGCCTGTTATCAGACCAATGAAAACCACACAAAAAACTGTTGATGTTAAAATTTTCCGACTCGCTGCCCTTGTTATTTACCTGTCTGCTGGGCACAGCCCTTATCACAGGAGCTTGTAACGATCCCTCTTTTGTAGGATCCGATTTACTCGAAGACGATATCATCGATTTTGAGACCCGGAAAGACTTTGAAATTGAGTCCCGGATTTACCCCTCTGACTCTATCCTGGTTTTTGATCTGACGGACCGGATATCTACTCATCGAATTGGCCAGGTCAATGACGACTATTTTGGTACGACCAGAGCTGCGATGGCTCTGCAGTTGGTCAATGAAATCAGGTCGCCGGATACATCCCAGGTCATCACCATCGATTCAGTGGTTCTTGCGATGGCTTACAATCTGGATGGTTTTTACGGTGATACACTGGTTCCCATGAATGTCGAAGTCTACCGTTTGACAGAATTTTACAACGCGAGGAGCGAGGCCTTTTTTTCGAATCAGGAGTACGCCATATCGTCTACACCTGTGGGTTCTGTCGAACTGGCCCCCAAGCCGAAAACACCCATTGTCAGATTTACGGACAATGAAGACAATGGCACAGACACCATCATGTTGATACCCCAATTGAGAGTTCCCCTCGATCATCAAATCGGGCAGGAAATCCTCGGCCTGGATTCTGC
>SKYC01000385.1 GCA_007128085.1 Saprospiraceae bacterium
ATAGTAGAACCCAAAATTGGACTCTGTGCAACGCGCCACCGACCCTTCCTTCCAGCTCACCCGTTCCGGTTCATTCGTTTCGATGCCACGTATGGGCATCGACCTTGCAGGACCACTCATTAATTCCAGGCATAAGCATAAGACGTTCATATTCCGGAGGCCATTGTGCCACCTTTTCCGGTGATGGTGTGCCACTTTCTCTAAATGAAAATCAATGCATGCCAGCACTTCAGGCGCATCTCAACCCCTAAACCCCTCCCAAACCTACAAATCTCCGATAAAATACTGAAAAATCAATTGAGTTTGATGAAAAATATATAGATTTGGGTATCAATAACTTTACCGATTTAGCGGCAATACGCGCAACAGGGCGTGGAAGGTGGAAAAATAAAACATGAATAAGCTTTTCATAATTGTAGGACTGACTTTTTTTATTTCTTGTAAAACTCAACAAATAAATGAAAATATAAGAGGAGTATGGATTTTTGAAAGTGAGGTAAATGATTTGTACCTAAATGACACTTCTCAGTTCTTTGTTCATCAGTATCCAATTATTTATGATTTTAAAGAAGATGGGGATTTAGTATTTAAAAATTACCCTAAGAAGGACACCATATATAGTTGGCTTCAAAAAACAGATACCATATTGACAATTAATGGTTTAGATTATACTATTCATTCATTGAATCAGGACAGCATAACACTAATTGACTATAATAGAGCTGACACTTATTGGCTTACATTTAAAAGACCTAAGGAGATCTTCATTGACTACAGTAAAACTGAAATTGAAAAAATATTACTTTCTAATATTTGGTCTACTGACGACACATTAAGTCGTAAATGGGCAACTCGATTCGAATATTTTCCTAACAACATAATGATTTACCGTTACAGGATTTTCGACATAAATCTAAATGACAGTGCTGATAATCTTCAACTTGAGAGATGGGGTGTAGCCGAATACAAGGATTATTATTTTATAATCAATTATACTGACATGTATGGCAATGGTAACTTTGAAAGCATTAATCAAATAATAGATATTAATCCAAACTCATATACTATATCAGATTCAAATGTTAATGATAAAAAAGCAGGGTTTCATTCAATAATGGAGGGAGTAAATAATGAACAGGAGCTTAAAAAGATAAAAGGGAAATGGATAAGTTACAACTCAGAAAATAGAACCTACGGCAAATATATTCCTGAACAAAAAATTGAATATGGAAGAGTAGGACTGTTTCAAGGGGACTTACATATGACATTCAAAGAAAAAACAATATCCTTAAAAATTGACGCTTTGGAGCCAATGATATATCATGATTGGCAATTAAGTAGGGACGGCAAAACCTTGCTCCTTGAATATCACTTTGACGGCTCAGAAAGTGGAGGGATACAGTTCGAATATGCTACCATATTGGAATTAAATGATACTAAATTAAAAATAAGGCTATTTAACAATAGATATTATACAGGTAAGGAAAAACCAAACCAATATATTCTTAACTTGATACAAGAATTTGAGCGAGTTGAATAAAGTAAACTAAACCCAACATTGGCTAAAATCAAGCGGGCAAAATGTGCTAAATTAAAAATCCCTATATTTAACAAACTTAGATGCAGGCTGACAGGAATGCGATTTTTAATGCCCGCCAGCTTTTAGCCTAATCGTTGTACAGCATAATATGAAAATTAGCACATACATATCATTAGTCGGTTGCCTTGTACTTCTAATTGGTTGTAAGACAACATACAATATGAAGTCTGAAAACAAAAACTATGAGAAATCTGAAAAATTATTTGATAGTTATTTCAATGAAAACAGGAATGCTTTTTTATACTCAGTTGGAACAATAGGACCAAAATATGTATGGACTTATGATGATCAAAAGATTACCTTAACTACCATTGATATCTCCGGTAAAAAAAAAGAAAAACAACTAGATAATATCCAAGATTGGACTGGAAAAAGTAAAACTACTTTCAATGAAATTGATTGTCCAATGGTATTAGATGGAGATGTTTTAAAAATAAAATTCAAGAATAATAAAGGAGATTTGTTTGACCAATCCTTAATTTATGAATTTGAATGTTTAGAAAGCAAAAATCAGGAAGTCATTAAAAATACAATAACAGGAATGAAGATTTTAAAAATAAAATAACACTGTACAACCGTTTCCCACAGAGTTGGCTCATAGTAAAACCGCTAAACAATGGCGTGATAAAAACCCTGACAAAAAAGGAAACATGAGAGATTATGCCAATGCATCACAACTGATTTGCCTGGCCAATTTAGAAAACCTAAATGCTGTTTTTATCAGTGACGGCCTAGAACAAAGCGAGCGTTTAGCGAAGCTCAACCAAATCGCCATCAGCCAAATGAGCATCCTGCTGCAAACCCATACGCCATTGTTAAACCCTAAAAATACAAGTGATGGGCTTTAAACGTTTGGTCGATTACATACCATTGGTTGACAACCGTAACAAGGGTTTGAAGGTTACAGATCTCTTGGGCATTAACATTACCAAAAACTTTATGCCTTTAGTTGCCAATGTTTTAGGTACTGATTTGTCCAAATATAAAGTTGGAAAACGCACCGCTAATGCGCCAGCAATTGCTAATCTATCCAATCATTCCCCAATCGCTTCACTCCTTCCCCCGGCCAGCCCGATACTTTGATAACCGCGTTTTCAATTTCTTGTACCCTTTTTCAAGGAAGTTGTCTTTGGGGTTTCTCGTGACATAATTGGACTTGCCGATCAGCAAAGCAATGGGTTTGAGGCCTTCGTGCTCTGCACAGAACACCTTAAACATCGCGGCAAAGGGCAAAAATAAAATCATGCCGGCCACTCCCCAAACCGAAGCTCCGATGATGATGCTTAAAATGGAGGTAAAAGCGTTTACCTTTAAATTTCCCCCTACAATTTTTGGGCTCAGAAAATTGCTTTCAATGAACTGAACGAACCAGAAAAATATGGCTATGGTGATGGGCATCCCAATAGAATCGTAGGTTACAAAGGAATACAATATGGGAATCGAAGCTCCGATAATGGTGCCGGCATAGGGAATGAGTGCCAGTAATCCGGCCAAAAAACCAAAAAAGAAGGGATTGTCAATGCCAATTAACCAGAGCCCGATGCTGTTTACCAATCCCAGAATCAGCATAATGATCATCATCCCAAAAAGGTATTGCTGTCCTACCTGCTGAATGGATTTAAACATCTCGAAGGCCTTTTCTCTTTTTTCCGGGGGGTAGAAATTGACAAAAGCCCGTACCAGCCCTTTTCTGTAAATGAGTATCAGAAAGGTGAATACGATGGAAGTCAACAGACCGAAAATGGTATTGGCGGTACTACTGAAAGTCTGGCCGATCAATGCTGAGGCCGACTCGTTTAACCAGTCTTTTAACCTCTCAAATAATTCCCCTTTTTCCAAATCCGGTACGATCCCCATGTTTTGATTGATGTGGAATGTGACATCCGCAAAAACACTGAGTATTTTTTCTTTAAAATCACTTAAGTTTTCAGAGAGTTGAATGATTTGATTGGAGAATAAGAAAATCCCTCCGGCGATGATCAGCAATAAACCCAAAATAGATAAAAGGGCCGAACCCGTGATATTTGCACCCCAGGATTCCAATTTCAGGGCTACGGGAAAGAGTATAAACGATATCAACAGGGCAAAGGCGATGGGAATGAGCACTACCTTACCGATAATTAAAATAGCAAATAAGCCGATGATGGTGGCGATGATGTAAAATACTCTTCGAATAGACAACTGCATATTCCGTCAATTTTAAAAACACATTCATAAAACCGGCCCGGTAGATATGTTTGCTGTATTTATCCCGGATTCTTTATACGCACTGAGAAATCGGTAGCCAACGACTCAAGTCTTCAGGTGAATAAATCGGGAAGGTCAAACCGATGTAAGCCATATTGGGCCGAAAAAAAAGCACTGAAAACAGGCCTTATATTGTTTTTGATAATCCTAAAGGCACAAATGGCATGGATGACTTATGGACGATGATTCTCAGTTTTTCACCCTCTCCCTTTTTGAAAACCCAGGTTTTATCTACCATGACTTCCACACCGTCTTTTCCGGTCACCCAAACATTGCCCATGGTAATGGCCACAGAACCGTATATTTGTATGCCTTCGGTGTTTCCACCCACATTCGCATATCTCGCTTTCACCCAGGGCGCCAAAGCAAAACCTTTGTCATTGGGATAGTTGGGGTCACCGCCTATAAAATATGACAATGCACCCGCTTTATCGTTTCTGAATGTTTGATCGCCATGAGCGAGGGTGGGTTTGAAAAAGACTTTTCCATATTCGTAATTATAGGCCTCTGACAGCACTTGTTTGGCAAATCCCCTATAGTCACCACCTGCTGCTTTAATTTGTCCAATTTTTACCAATGCATCGCACCAGGCTTGTTGGGCAGCATTGACCTCTTCATAGGTAATAATTTCCCGTGCTCCCTCTACCACATACTCCAAATCCAGTTCATCAATTACTTTTTGAACCTCGTCATTCGGTTGAGTTGCGCGCTTTTTAAGCTTCCTTGAATTTGGATTACAAGAAGTCCATATTAAACCCACTGCTGACAAAAATAAAATTATTTTTTTATTATTCATTTCTTCACTGCTTATTTTTTTTTGCCTACTTTTTGAAACGGTGTTCGGCGGGTCCGTTTTTTCCGGATTATTTTTTTCCTTTTGTAAAAATGGTCATTTAGGGTATGCAGCTAAAAAAAGTGGGGCTTTTCAGCTTGCCTCAATCCGGAGGAGGGATTGCCCGGTGATTTCTAAACTGCTGTTGATGGTCGTTTTTATTCACCTTGCGACAATATGCAGAGACTGTCCTCCATGGCTTCGACAGAGTGCATTATTTCCGTCGGTATTTCCACTTCATCGTATTGCTTAAGTTCCACTGCTTTATTCTCTTCTTTGAAAATAACCGCCCCTTCCAATACGGTTAATTTTGATTGAACGCGAGCCTTGTGTTCTTTTAAAATCATTCCTTTTCTGAACCCCAAAATGAGAACTTTGAATGCCGCTCCATGGTGGAGTGACTTTACCACCGGATGATCAGATACTTTCAGTTCCTCCTTTATTTTTTTAATGGTCATTTTTTCTCTTTTTTTAAGCCATTTGAACAGTTGGGGCAATCCGTTTCAATACCTTCCTTCATCTTGATGCCGTCGATGTGGTCTTTCATAAAGTTTTGTATGACCATATAACTGTCTTTGTGATTGTTGATGTCAATCTGTTTATCTTTCAGTAAGTCCTTTATTTTTCCATCGTATTGTTGGTGGCCCCAACATACAGGACACGTTCCTTTTGGAGAAGGCACCTCCTTTTCGTCATTCTGATTCTTAAAATAGTGGGTGATGGTATCAATTACATCCACATTCCCTTGTTCCGGATGTGCATTTAATTTTTCGACTATGGCTGAAGAGGTATTCTCCGCGTACACTCCATATGCGTTTACTACAATGCCTTTCAGTTTTTTATTTTTTGAAGAAATGGCATAGACAATCATGGAATCGCCCGGATCGCTCTCTCCTTCGAATCGGAAGAAGTGGTCAATTTCAAAGTCATTCGGGGACAGTTCGGTTTTCGTTCGATGACAAATAAGACGTTCTCTTTCGGTCATCATGGAGAAATCTACCGTATAACCCAATTTTTTGAGGTCGGTCATGGCCTCTGTGACTGTGTCGTAATTTTTTTGTTGCATAGGTGTGTTTTTAAATTATAGCCGGGTGTTATTGATTTTTTTTGGTTCGCCATTTATTTGTCGGGAAAAAATGCGACAAGTTCAGACAGAGTCGGTGAAAATCACACTTCAGAAGAAGCCATTTCACCACATATCTCTGCGCATTTTTTGCAGGCTTCGGCACACTCCTTACAAC
>SKYC01000414.1 GCA_007128085.1 Saprospiraceae bacterium
AAAAGACTCAAGTTGTTTAAAAATTGTATTCAATCGGGGAGAAAAATGAGGGTAGTTCCACAACTTTTTTGCTATTCTGCAAAGCTCTGATCAATTTACTATCTTTGTAAACACAATAAACTTCCGAAAATTTTAAAAATAAAACCTCATGAGCTTTAACCCATTCACTTCTCAGTTTCTACCAAAGGCAAGCCTGATTGTCCTGTGTGTACTTTTGTACTTTCCAATCTCTTCACAGGAGGCGATTCCTCCGGATCTGAATGAATGGATTGAGGAGGGAATGAGGGATTGGAACATTCCCGGAATGGCTGTGGGGATAGTCAAAGACGGAGAGATCATTTACGCCAGGGGATTTGGCGAAAAAAAGCTCAACAGCGGAGATCCGGTCAATCAACACACTCTTTTCGGCATAGCCTCTGTTTCTAAAAACATGACAGCTGCAGCCCTCGCCATCCTGGTCGACGAGGGTAAATTGCATTGGGACGACCGCATCACAGACCACATTCCCTGGTTTGAGTTGAGCGATCCCTGGGTGAGTAGTCAGGTCACCGTCAGAGACTTGCTCACGCACAGAGTAGGGGTCGGAAGAATGCTGGGCAATCGATTGCAGTTCATGACCTCCGAAAGCAGAGATGAGGTTCTGTACAGAATGAGGTACATGGATTTTGAAGCCCCTTTTCGCTACCAGAGTGTATACAGCAATGTGATGTATTCACTGGCCGGTCAATTGATCGAGTACATCGAGGGTGTGAGTTGGGACGAATTTTTAATGACCCGGCTTTTCGGGCCTTTGGGCATGACGAATACCCTTACCAGCATTACACAGATTGAAACGGGAGCCAATATCGCACATCCCCATCAAGAGATAAAAGGGGAATTGAGGTCCATTCAATGGAGAAACTGGGACAACGCAGGACCTGCGGGAGGTGTTATTTCCTCCGTGTACGATGTCTGCCAGTGGTTGCTGATGCAACTCGGCGATGCCGGAAAATACCGAGATACCACCCTTATCAGTACCCGTCAAATGAATTCCATACACCGCCCCCAAATTGCCCTTCCTTCCGGCAATCCATATGCGGAACAAGCTTCCTACGGATTAGGCTGGAGAATTTCTGATTACCAGGGGGTGCGTCTGATTTCCCACGGCGGGGCAACAGATGGCTTCAACACCAGTGTATATATGGCTCCTGAGCACCAGCTCGGTATTGTGGTGGTCACCAATACATTCAATTTATTTCGAGAAGCGCTATCCTATACGCTCATAGATGCATTGGTCGGCATTGAAGCTTTCGACTGGCACGAACACTACCTCAACCGGTACCGGGCAGCCTACGATTACGCCATGGAGGAGCGGGAAAAAATACACGCCGGGAGAATAAAAGACACCCGGCCTGCACACGAACTAAATGCCTATCTCGGAACCTATTACAACCGGGCTTACGGAGAGGTTCGGGTTTATAAAAATGACGGCAACCTGATCGTCCGATTCTGGGGCGACAGTGATCTGAGTGCTCGCCTTGAGCACTGGCACAAAGATACCTACAGAGCCATCTGGTACAACCCCGCTCAAAGAGAAGAATTTTGCTGGTTCACCACAGGCAAAAACGGAAAGCCCGACGCTTTTCATTTCGAGTTCAATCTGCGGCCAATTTTGCTACAGGCAGGCGCCTACCCTTCCAACTATACGCGCGTAGTCACTTTCGAAAAAACAGAATGATATCGAGACGGCTTTATCTCGGGTTAGGTAGTTTCTAATGGCTGTGATTTAAATGAATGTGTGTATTAGTCTTACTAATCTAAGAGGAGCAAAAAGGGGCGATTGTTACATTGACTTTAGTAGATCTACAAAAGTCAGAGTAAGGCAAGTTAGCTCAAAATGTGCTTGCATGGACCTTAGCCTTCTGCCTACGCCCCTAAGGGGGAGTCAGGGCGCAGTTTTGAGGATATTTTTTTAAACTTAAATTGAGAAAACCCACCCTTTAGGGATGGGGCAAGGTTTTTGGCAATCAAAACCCCAAGATTTAAATCATAGCCTTTCTAACTCACTCAATTTGTTCAGGTGGTTTTTTAATAGCTTTTGAGCCTTCAAGAGGCCGACCTCCCTGAATCTGATTTTATCGCCCGGCCTGAGTTGAGCCAATCGGTGGTGTTCGTATGTAGCTATATAGGCAATTCTCGGATATCCACCCATGGTCGGTCGATCGGCCAATAATACAATGGGCTGTCCATTACCCGGCAGCTGCACCATTCCGAAGGCAGTGGCCGAGGATTGTATATCGTGATTATTCCCCCTACAGGCCAGTTCAGGGCCCTTTAACCTTATTCCCATTCGGTTGCTGTCCATGCTCACCTCGTATTCAGATCGCAAAAAGGCCGAAAGGGCCTCTCTTGTCAGTCTTTTTGCTTCAGGGCCCGGAATAACATCCAGGGGTTCCTTATCTGAATAATCCGGGATTAGCGCATTGGGAATCTGCTTTTCCTTAAAGACACCCCCGCTTTGCCCCCGGGGGATAATATCCCCCTTGCGGAGAGGTCTTCCTTTCCATCCACCCATCCCGGCATACAGAGAGGTGGATCTACTTCCCATAACCATCGGAACATCAAAGCCTCCGGAAACGGCCGTATAAACTCTGCATCCCGATTTTAGGGAGTGAAAACTCAATCGATCCCCTGCACGGATCTTTAAGGTTTGGTAAAGTGGAACATTTTTCTCGTCGATACACGGCTGTATATCCGCCCCGCATACAGCTATGGCCGCATCTTCAGTAAAAACAACCGATGAACCGCCAAGTGTATCTTCCAGAACCGCACAGTTGTGAGGATTGCTCACCAGCCAATTGGCCAGCCGATAAGCATACTGATCTGTCGCCCCGGAGACCGGCATACCATAACGCTGATAACCCCATCTTCCCCCATCCTGCAGGGTGCTCAAAAACGTCGGTCTTTCGATGATTGCTGAACCCATTTTTTATTCTCTGTGCCCCCTTTGAACCAGTCCGGATTATTCGGGGGATTCCGTTTTACAATAATTCACTATAAAATTTCCGGCCTTCACCGCTTCTTTAATTTCGTCAAACTCCTGTTTTTCAATCCCCTTAAAAACTATTTGATCGCCCGTAGAAAATAGAAATGGATTGGCAGATCCCGCAGAAAACAATCTCAACGGGGTGGTTCCTATCCACCTCCATCCGCCCGGACTGGAAAGGGGATAAATCCCACTTTGGTCAGAGGCAATTCCCACCGCCCCGGCAGCAACCGCTTTTCTGGGACGACTCATTCTGGGCATGAACAATTTTTTGTCCAGTCCACTCAAATAGCAAAACCCGGGGGTAAAACCCATGGCGGCTATTGTGTACTTTGCTTCTGAATGCAGGTCCACAACCCTTTCCTCACTCATTTTTTTTGCCTCTGCCACCAAAGGTAGATCCGGTCCCAGGTTGCCGCCATAACAGACCGGCACCTCAAAGCTGCGAGGTCGGTGTTTTACATTGCCTGAACCGGAAGTATTAAACGCCCGAAGTTGCTGCACCAATTCTTCGTAATTAATTTCTGCAGGATTGAAAAAAACAGTCAACTCATTGTAAGAAGGGAGTAAATCGGTGACATAGGAGTAGTTATTATCTTCCACGGCAAGCAGTAATTGTCTGACAATTTCAGCGGATTCCTCTGAAAATTCATCCCCAACTCTTATACAAAGAGCGGAATCACCCACAGGTACATACCTTATCACCTTTTGATTTTTTTTGTTTTTATCACTTCGATACCCTTGTTCCTCAAATGTTCAAAAAGGGTTTTTGCAAATTCTATGGCTCCCGGATGATCTCCGTGAATGCATACGGATTCGGCCTCGATGGGAATGAACTTTCCGGATACGGTTCTGACCCTCTGCGCGCGAATCATTTCAACCGTTCGAATACCCATCTCCAGGTGATCCCCCAAAACAGCACCCGGAAGGTTTCGCGCCCTCAATAGTCCAGAACTCTCGTACGCTCTGTCTGCAAACCCTTCACATCTTGCTGGAACTCCCCTTGTCCGGCAAAGTCGCACCAATTTTGAGCTACACTGGCCGACCAAAATCAACTGATCATCGATTTCGCGAACCGCTTCTATCAAAACACCGGCTACTTCTTCGTTAAGGGAGGCATCGCGATACAAGGCTCCGTGAGGTTTTACGTGTACCAATTCAGCTCCGGCCCTTTCGGTCAGTTTTTTCAACTGGTAAACCTGCCCCTGAATACTTCCCTTTAATTCATCCAATGGCAAATTCATCGACCGGCGGCCAAAACCCTCCCGGTCGGGATAGGATGGATGGGCTCCTATAAAGACTCCATTGTTCTGCGCTTGAAGGATCGCATTGTTCATACTTACTTCATCCCCCGCATGTCCTCCACAGGCTATGTTTGCAGACGAAATATAGGGCATTATTTTGGTGTCAACGCACCGAATGTCATCCAGTGGGAACTCTCCGAGATCGCAATTTAGGTCAATTCTCATAACAATTGATTGTATACATGTACCAGGCTCCTTAAACTCAGAACCAGCGCAATTAAAACGACCACAGAACCGAATATATTGGAAAACAAGCCATTGGTATATTCTCCCATGACTTTTTTACTGTTCATGGCCCCGAGCAGAAAGACGGCAATGACCGGAAGTAGAATGCCGTTGGCTGCCTGTGCAAACAGTATGGCAGTTAGTGGTCTGAAGCCCATACTGCTGAACACAATACCGGTAAACAATACGAGCATCCACACCAGTTTGAAGTGGATGGGATGAGATTTTCTGGTCCAACCCAAAATGCCGGAAGTTGCATAAGCTGCAGCCAAAGGAGCAGTAATGGCCGATGATATACCGGCTGCAAAAAGTCCTGATCCGACGAGGTAAGGGGCTGCTGCTCCCATTACAGGTTCGGTTAAACTGGCCAGATCGGCACCGCTTTCCGGTTGTTCACCACTTATAAAAAAAAGCGTAGCAGCCGTGACAATTACCGCCATGGAAATAAGGCCACCCAAAACGACGGAAACGAATAGATCAAGCCCCGCCATACGCACCTCTGACTTGCTTTTGTAGCGTTCCCGTATAGCGGAAGAATACAGGAAAAGATTGTAGGGAACGATGGTGGTGCCAATCAGTCCCAGCAATGTCAGCAGACTGCCATCGGGAATTTCCAGTCTCGTCATGCCCCGCAGCATTTCAGACCAATTGGGTGACAAGGCCAAAGCTGTTGTCACAAAGGCAACACTCATCAATACCACAAATACGATCAGCGTTTTTTCTATGAATTTATAACTATTGGTCAGCAAAACAAAAAAAGCAACTCCGCCAATAATAACAGACCAGAGTCCGAGCTCAATTTCTCCATTTCCGGTGATGGACTGCAACCCCAATGACGCTCCCAGTAAATTTCCCGTTTGAAAAGCCGCATTGCCCAAACCGATACTGGATATAACCAATACAGCCATCAGGATTTTTACCGGGGGATAGGTAAATTGTTTTCTCAGGGCTTCTCCCAATCCCGATTGTGTAATGATCCCCAGACGGGCTGCCATTTCCTGCAGAATAAACGTAGCGGCAATGGAGAAAATCATTCCCCACAGCAAAGCGTATCCAAACTGAGCCCCTGCCATAACACAGGTGGTGATCGTCCCCGGTCCAATGAATGCCGCAGTAACCAATGCGCCGGGTCCAAACTTAAATTTCCTTTTGTCTTTCATGCAGCCGCAATGATAAGGTTATTTTGACAATTTTTCAGGGTCGATTGCCATGTGCAATTGGCGGTTATACATCGTTCAGGGAAATGCCTCCGGCATTTCCCTGAACGTCCAGTGGCTATGCGCTTCGGGCATATGCCTGCGGCACATCCCCGAACAATGGCTAAAACGCCATTGAAACGGCGCATTGCCACTGG
>SKYC01000297.1 GCA_007128085.1 Saprospiraceae bacterium
AGTTGTTGAAGTATCTTAAACCACCCATTGGAAGTAAAATGCTTGATGTAGCTTGTGGAAATGGAAGGTACAGCATTTATCTGGCCGACAAGGGGTACGATGTTACGGGGATAGACATCAGTAACTCCAAGATTCAGGAGGCTTCAGAAAACACAGGTGACCATTTGCAGTTTTTTCGTCACGATATGCGCCTGCCGTTTCGAAAGAATCACTTTGATTATGTATTTAATTTTTTCACCAGCTTCGGGTATTTTGAGAGGGATGAAGACCACGATCGGACCATTGCCAGTATCAGAGACAATCTCAAGGTCGGCGGCTGTTTTTTGCTCGACTATATGAATACGCCAAAGGTGATCGAGGAACTAGTGGAGGAGGAGGAGAGGGAGTTGGACGGGATCCATTTTTCAATAAAGAGGTATGTTGAAAATAACTTTATTGTGAAAAAAATTGAAATTCATCACCGCAACAGAGATTTTGAATTTATTGAGCGGGTTCGGGCTTTTTACCTGGAAGATTTTCAACAAATGCTGGCGGACAATGGATTGGAGTTGAAAAAACATTTTGGAGACTATCGCCTGGGAGAATACGTGCCCTCCCAATCTGACCGATTGATCTTATTGGCTAAAAAAACAAATTGATTGAATGCGAATTCCTGTTCAGATTTTCTTTAAGATGAGAACCGGAATGTGGGAGTGAAGGATGAGTTCTTCGGTATAAGATCGCTCGAACAACTTGTCGAGAAAGCTGTATTTTTTAGAAAACAGAACCAGTAAGTCCGGTTTTTCTTTTTCAGAAAACCTTAGAATCCCGTCCACTACTTCGATGGAATCGATCAAATGAAAATCAACTTCAGGACAGTCCGCGTATTTGTCAATGAGTTTTTTCATTCGGTCAACCATCAGCGGGTTATTGGCAATGTTTACGTCAAACACACTCAATTGCTTTCCTACAATCGCGGTCAAATCCCGAACGGCCTCAAATTTTTCCTCATCAAAATACATATAGTCCAGCCCCAGGGCCAGTTTTTGAATTTCGGAAAAATTGGCTTTAACAGGGATTGCGAGCAGATTCCCCTCAACCAACTTTAAAACATTTCTGGTAGTGCTGCCCAGGATGTGATCCCGAAGATTGTTGAGGCCCTCCGTTCCCATACAGACCAGATCGAAGTTTTCCTCATTGGCTTTTTCACTGATGATCTGAGAAACTTTTTGATTGCTGAGAATAACGACCCTCTCTGTTTTTACCTTGATGGAGCTACTTGCCTCAACTGATTCCTGGAAGTTGAGAAGGGCCTGTTCAAATTTTCGCTCATTGACCAGGTTAAAAACTTTGCTGTTGTATACCCCGTCATCGAGTCGGTCTTTTTGCACCGTAACTAAGTGCAATTCCGCCCCTTTGTAGAGAGAGCTGAGGTGGTGTGCAAAATAAAGGGCGTTCAGTGAAGCTGCCGAAAAGTCAATGGCACACAATATTTTTTTCATAATCCTCAGGTTTTAGCCAAAAGTAAAAAATTAGAGATCAGAAAATCCCCTGATGATATAAACCAAAGCGATACTAATAAACAAACCCAGGGTCACTTTACCCAGGTCTAAAAATACGTTTTTCCAGGCAGAAGAGTTGAGTTTGCCCAATCTCCACCTGACTGCGAGTTCTCTACCGGCAAGCAGTCCGAGAAACACCCAGGTAGTACTCATTGGGACATTGTTGAGCTCTTTGAAATAAAATAAAATAATACCGTAAGTAAGGTCAATGATCGTTGCCGATCGAATATCGGTTGTATTGGTTTTTACCTTAACGATCTCCTGGATTTTCCCACCTCTGGCACTGAAAATAAAAGCCAGCATGCTCAAAATAATAACCAGAGAGGCGATCAGTTCATTAAAACTCAGATCTCTGGGAAGGTAAACAAAAATATTGGCAAAATCCTGGATCAACCACATCGACCAGAGAAAACCTGTGGAACACAATTGAAATATAGACCACATAGTTTTGTTGGTTCCGTGAAGGGGCCTTTCCATAAACTTCCTTTCCAGGAGATTGGTCACCAACAGATAAACAACTATGGCTGCAACGAATGCGACAAAATAACCGGATACGGATTTGAACATCATGGAGCCCAGGTTTTCCGGATTGAAAAAAGTGAGAACCATGAACGAGGTACTGACGGGTATTCCAAAACGCGTGATGGTCAACAGTACCAGCGGCGGAATGAGGTAATACCAGGCCATAGGATCCGGAAGTGGATAGCGCTCGAGGCGTTGGTAAGAGACATCGCCACCGACTCCGTCCCCGGAAAAACTGGTATACCAACCGTAGACCAGTGTGAAGGTAAGAACGACCGATGCAAACAGCCACAACAGGTACCAGGGCCGCTTTTCATTAGAGCTGATAAAGGTCCCGAGGGTTTGGATGGCATCGTTCCCGACCACCGCGTAAGAGGCGAGGATGAACCCGCCCCACATAACCATAAATTCTATACTCATTCGCTTCTTGTTATGAGGCTGCAAAAATCTATAGCAATCTCCGATTGGTCACATTTTTAAGATTAACTAATTGTTAATTAATACGGCAGGTGAAGTGGGGTGTTTAAGATGGAACAGAAAAAAAAGAAAGGAAAAGTATTTATCGTTAGAATCCTCCGTGGTCATGGTCTGTTTTCTTGCCGCTTGTACCTCAATAAGTGTTTGTACAGAGTTTCTGAGGAAAGTTATAAACTATCACCGGATAATTCTATTTTTGCACCAGGACAACGACAACTATATAACTCCATTGAAACGAGCTTTACGTTTTTTCATTAAAAATTTGCACAGAGGTGAATGATTAAAATAAGTTGCATGTGAGTTCCTGAAGATATTCCAATTTTTTGCATACTTTATGCAAGTAAAAAGTTTTAAACCAATGATGATTTTCAATAAACTGGTGTCCGTAGTGACGGACTATTTAAATGCTCAATACGGATTGGAAATCCGGGAGTCTGCTGTTCAGTTTCAACCTACCAGAAAAGAATTTGAAGGGGATTACACCCTGGTGGTATTTCCACTCGCAGCAAAAGTGAGCAAATCTCCCGTTTCTTTTGCCGAAGAATTGGGGGAGCACATGATGGTCCAATCGGATTACGTAGAGGCATACAATGTAGTCAAGGGTTTTTTAAATTTTTCTCTTTCAGCCCGTTTTTGGAAAGAAATATTGGAATGGACCGGGGATGTAGGAGTTCACTTTAAACAATTGGACAAGAAGGGACGCCTGGTTTTGGAATACTCCTCTCCAAATACCAATAAACCACTGCACCTTGGCCATATCCGAAATATACTGTTGGGGTGGGCCATGTATAAAATCAAGCAGCGCTGTGGCTACGAGTTGATCAGGACTCAGATTGTGAACGATCGGGGAGTGGCGATTTGCAAAAGCATGTGGGCATGGAAAAATTGTTCAAGTGGAGAAACACCGGAATCCAGCGGAATAAAGGGTGATCATCTCATTGGAAAATACTATGTAATATTCGATAAAAAATTGAAAGAGGAGTACCTCGATTGGCAAAAAAGCAGGGAGGCTGAAGCTTGCCTGAAAGAGAGGGTCGGAAAGGACGAGAATGCCGAGGCATTTTTTAAGCGTTTCAAAAACGATTACTTCAATGAGTTCAGTAAAATAGGTAAAGAGGTCAGAGACATGCTCCGAAAATGGGAGGAGGGGAATACCGAAGTGACTGCCCTTTGGGAGAAAATGAACAGTTGGGTTTACGACGGCTTTGATGAAACCTACGAAAAACTTGAGGTGACTTTCGATAAGACTTATTACGAGTCAGATACGTATAAACTCGGAAAAAAACTGGTAGAGGAAGGTTTGGAAAAAGAGACCTTTTTTCAAAAAGAGGACGGATCGATCTGGGTGGATCTCTCCGATTCGGGCATGGACGAAAAATTATTGCTCAGGTCCGACGGCACCTCTGTATATATGACACAGGATATAGGCACTGCCAGAGTGAGGTACGACGACTTCCAAATGGATGAAATGATCTATGTGGTTGGGAATGAACAAGACTATCATTTTAAGGTGCTGTTTGAAATTTTAAAAAGACTGGGTGAAAGTTATGCCGAAGGCCTGTATCACCTGTCGTACGGGATGGTGGATTTGCCGGATGGTCGAATGAAGAGCAGGGAGGGCAATGTGGTGGATGCCGATGATTTGATAGAGGAGGTGATAAATACCGCTGCGAAAAATGTGGAGGAAAGAGGGGATATGGCTCATTTGTCTGAGGAAAATCAAAAGGAAAATATCCGGCGCATTGCGATGGGCGCACTGAAATTCCACTTACTCAAAGTCAATCCGAAAAAAAGAATGGTCTTCAATCCTGAAGAATCAGTGGATATGCAGGGCCATACCGGACCTTATGTACAGAATGCTTTTGTAAGAATTCAATCCATTTTAGGAAAAACAGAAGAATACCCCTTTGAGTTGATGGAGGATTACTGGAAAATAAATGAGGAAGAGCGTTCCCTCATTCAGCTGATGCTATCTTACGGAGAAGTGATTGTAAGGGCCGGGGAGGAACAAGATCCCTCTCATTTGGCCAATTACCTATATCACCTGGCCAGAACCTTTCATCGGTTTTATCACGAACACAGAATTATCAATGCAGAGTCGGAGGCTGCAGCAGCTTTCAGATACCACCTGATAAAACATGTTTCCGCTTATTTTGAGGATGGAATGGAGTTGCTCGGTATTTCTATGCCCTCGCGCATGTAGGGATGTTAAAGTCAAAGTTAAGGGTGCATGAAACGAATGAATCGCACCGAAATATTAAATTCAAAAAGAGTTAAAAAGTAAAGCAATGGAGGAAAGAGCATCGAAGAATTTTATCGAACAAATCATTGAGGAGGATTTGAAGGCAGGGAAGTTTCCCGACGGAATAAAAACGCGTTTTCCTCCCGAACCCAACGGTTACTTACACATTGGACACGCCAAGTCCATCGTGTTGAATTTTGGTTTGACAAAACAGTACAAGGGAACTACCAATCTGAGATTTGACGATACCAATCCGGAAACCGAAAGCAATGAATATGTGGAATCCATCAAAAGAGATATACGGTGGTTGGGATACGATTGGGAGGGCAGGGAGTATTACACCTCAGATTACTTCGATCAACTCTATGAATTCGCATTGAAACTGATCCGGGCCGGATTGGCGTATGTGGATGACTCCAAACCGGATGTAATCCTGGAAGAAAAAGGGACCGTTACGGAGCCGGGAAAAGAGAGCCGTTTTCGAAACAGGGGGGTAGAGGAGAATTTAAAGCTGTTCGAGGGGATGAAAGAGGGGGAATTTGACGAGGGCAGCCGGGTACTTCGCGCCAAAATAGATATGGCCCACCCCAATATGCATATGAGAGATCCCGTATTGTACAGGATAAAAAAAATGGCACACCACCGGACGGGTAATGATTGGAATATTTACCCCATGTACGATTTCGCGCACGGTCAGTCCGACTCAATTGAAGAAATTACTCACTCTCTTTGCACGCTTGAATTTGAAAATCATAGACCGCTGTACAATTGGTTGATTGAAAAACTCGGAATATACCCTTCCCGTCAGATTGAGTTTGCGAGATTGAATCTGAACTTCACGGTTATGAGCAAGAGAAAACTGGCCCAACTGGTAGAAAAGGGTGTGGTCAGTGGTTGGGACGATCCCCGAATGCCGACCATTTCCGGAATGCGCAACCGCGGATATACCCCTGCTGCGATTCGCATGTTTTGCGAAAAGGTTGGAATAGCCAAGCGCGATAATGTGATCGATATTTCACTCCTGGAGTTTTGTGTCAGAGAAGATCTGAACAAAGTGGCCGATCGCAGAATGGCGGTACTCGATCCGGTAAAGTTGATCATCGAAAATTACGAAGCCGGCCAAA
>SKYC01000270.1 GCA_007128085.1 Saprospiraceae bacterium
ACATAGCAAGACCTTCAATAGTGGACCGAAAATTATCAAGAGTCGTGATTTTTTGTTTCTTTTGTATCTAGACAAAAGAAATATAAGAATTATGAGTAGGTAAAATACATGCCCATCTGATTGGGTATGTATTTCTCCCCCCTTCCATTTACATTTCCAATAAATTATTGAGAATGCAAACAATTCTTACTTTTGTTGAGTAATTTTAGCTCAATCCATGGGAGTAATAAAAAGGCAGGGAATCAAGTATTCCATTGTGGTATACGCAGGGGCGTTCATCGGTATGCTGAATGTCCTCTATTTTTATCCCAAATTTCTAAGTGAGGAAGAACTCGGCATTACTAAATTTTTGATCGATACCGCTTCATTGATGGCTCCTTTCCTGCTTTTTGGAGCTCCCAATGTGGCGACCCGTTTTTTTCCCCAACTTAAAGACCAGGAGAAAAAGCATCACGGCTTTTTTGGTTTTTTGCTTACCTATGCCGGGATTAGTATTTTACTGGTCTCGCTTTTGTACCTCATTTTCAGGGCAGAGATTGTAGCCTACTACTCAGCCAGGGATCCCTTGTTCAGGGATTATATCTATGCCTTGTGGCTGGTTTGTATAATCTATGCCCTGAGTACCCTTATTCAAAGATATTCATTCAACTATCGGCGCATTGTTTTGCCCACATTGATACACGACTACACGTTTAAAATTGGAACGCCATTGCTCGCCGGTTTTTACTTTTTTGAAATCGCAAGCCTGGATCAATTTATTTATGGAATCATTGCTTTGTTTGTTGTTGATTTGACTGGCCAATTTTTATATCTGAAAAGTATAGGAGGCCTTCAATTCAGTCCGGTTGGAGCGGTCATTAAGAAGGTAGAATTCAAAAAAATAATGGAGTTCGGCAGCTTCGGTTTGTTGGGGTCGGTCGGCTTTTCAATGATCTTTTTTCTGGATTCCTTCATGGTAGGAACCATGTATAATCTCAGTGGTTTAGGAGTTTTCGCCATTGCTGCGGCCATAGCGAATGTGATGAATATACCCTTTAAAGCCTTTAATAAAATTGGGCCTCCGATGATTGCTGAGGCCTGGCACAATAGAGATTATGAAAAAATAGCCGTGCTTTACCGCCGATCCTCTGCTGTTTTGCTGACGCTGGGTCTGGGAGTTTTTATACTGATTTGGACAAATCTGGACTCCTTGTATAGCCTGATGCCCAACGGAGAGAGGTACATGGCCGGCATGTCTGTGGTACTTATACTGGGCCTGTCGAGATTGATTGATTTGGCTACCGGCCTGAATGCAGCGGTAATAGGGTACTCCAAATACTTTAAATTTAATTTTTACAGTATGTCGGTACTCGGACTTTCCAATGTGGCCTTGAATTATTACCTTATCCCGGAGTACGGTATAGACGGCGCGGCTACGGCCACCCTGATTTCCTTTTTTCTATTCAACCTGGTGCGCTACTTTTTTATATACTGGAAATTTGGATTTCAGCCCTTTGATTTAAATACCCTGAAATTGTCGGTAGTGGGGTTGGGGTTAATTTTTTTCGGAGGGTGGATGCCGGGAAGTGGAAATGTATGGCTGGATATGGTTTGGCAGAGTTTGCTCTTCGGGGGTGTTTTTCTACTGGTGGTGCTGACAACCAACTGGAGTCCCGATATCAGACAGTTGGTCGTGGATTTTTGGCGAAAAATTTTTTGAGGTAAAAAAAGCTATTCGTGAGGGTAATGGACGAAAAAAGACGGAAAAACCGGGCCTGTGATTTTATGTAATCAGCTATCGGTAGGCGGTGAAAAAGCGTATACTAACTCAATATCATTATATTTGCGCAAGAGGAACACTAAACAGGTGGTATGGGAAAAGATAAAACAAAGATTAAACCCAAAAGGGTTGCAGATATCCCGGTGACAAAACCATTTATGCCACCGAGAGAGGAATACAGTGAGTTGCTCAAGGGGGTTTGGGAGCGAATCTGGCTCACGAACAACGGGCCACTGGTGCAACAACTGGAAGAAGAATTAAAATCTAAATTGGATCTCGACCACCTGTTGTATGTGACCAATGGCACCATTGCTTTGCAATTGGCCATCAAGGCACTGGGGCTTAAAGGTGAGATCATTACGACCCCTTTTAGTTATGTGGCAACCACCTCTTCCATTGTTTGGGAGGGGTGCGAACCGGTGTTTGTCGATATTGAACCGGAGCGCTTGACGATTGATCCCCATCGGATAGAGGAGGCCATTACCGAAAAAACCACCGGAATTCTGGCCACTCACGTCTATGGCCTTCCCTGTTTTGTAGAGGAAATTGAAGAAATTGCCCAAAGGCGGGGATTGAAGGTGATTTACGACGCTGCCCACGCATTTGGAACGATTTATAAAGGCAAATCACTCTACGATTACGGAGACATCAGCACGGCCAGCTTTCACGCAACCAAACTCTTTCACTCCGTCGAAGGGGGAGCTGTGATCGCCGGTAATCCGGCCATTCAGGAAGAAATTCATCACTCGCGCAACTTCGGACATGCCGGTCCTGAAAATTACTTCAATGTGGGCATCAACGGCAAAAATTCTGAATTTCACGCGGCCATGGGTCTTGTCAATCTCAGATACATAGACCAGGTGATGGATAAAAGAAAAGAACAGTCGCTTCTATACAGATCACTGCTAGGTCATACACCCTTGCGGTTTTTAGAAGTTCCTCCGGATACCGATTACAACTTTGCCTATGTACCCGTAATATTGGAATCAGAAGAAAAGTTACTGCAGGCAGTCGATCGACTCAAAAAAAACGGCATCTCACCGCGCAGGTATTTCTATCCGCCCCTCCATCAATTGGACTATGTGAAGAGGACACCTCTTCAAGTCGTGGAAGATATTTCCAGACGAGTCTTGTGTCTGCCCGTTTATCAAGAACTGAGCGGAAAGGACATAGAGAGGATTGCAAAATTGGTTTTGGGGTAAAAAATGATGTTAGTACTACATCCCCATTAAGGACGGGATCAACGACGAGTTCCGGGTGTACATCAATGTCCCGGCTCAAATAGAAATTATGATTTACGACCGATGGGGCAGTAAGGTGTTTGAAAGCCGGGACCCCGGCATAGGGTGGGATGGACAGTTCAGGGGAGAACCCGCTCCGGAGGGAGTCTATACCTATCAGGTTTTTGTCGACTACCCCAATGGGAGCTCCGATCGGTTTTCGGGGGATTTATTGTTGATTAGGTAGGTTTTTTTGCTTTATTTATTTAAGATGTCGCCTCTACGAGGCTTTTATTTCTCTGCATAATCTATGCTACAAAGCTATCGCCCATCCGGGGCTTGGATGACTTATAGACTTTTGGGTTTGTTTCTAGTCGTAGTCGTGGCAGAAGATTTCCTCCCACGACTACGACCAACAAAATCAATACTTTTAAAATCCAAAACCAATCAATTTCCCCTCCTTTATCGCCAAATTGCCTATATTCGCAAATGTATTTTAGCCTTATACTCAACGCATGTACTCATTTTGCACTTTTTGGGAAGCCGGATTCACTATTTTAAAAAGTGTTTTAACATCCCTGCTTATACTTCTTTCTGTCCCTATAGCCGTTCTGGAAGCCCAAACTTTCACAGACGGCTATTTCAATTTTCCCGCTCCGGACTGTTTTGAAGAACCGGAATCCGGAGAATTTGGAATGGAATTGTTGTACAAGACAGAAATTGATATTGCTACCTACATTACCCCCCTGGTTGCTGATATCGACAATGATGGAGTTGTTGAAATTATAGCAATGACTGCCAATGGGTATTCTTCTGAGTACTCCCATCATAATGATCCTTGGCGCGCAAGAGACCTGGCAGTCTTTAATGGTCAGACCGGAGAACTTAAAAGAATCATACCTACTCCTTATATGCCTAAGTGGACAGGCACTCCATTCGCAGTTGCAGATGTTACAGGGGACGGTATGGGTGAAATAATTATTGCCACATTAGGATCCAATCACAACTCAGCAGCAGATCGAGGAAAACTGATATGTTACGACTACCAGGGCAACGAGTTGTGGAGAACCACCAATTCATACGGGATCAATTCCCCAAAAAGCTATGGAGGTGCTCCCGGAATAGCCGATTTCAATGGAGACGGAATTCCAGAAGTATACATTTACAATGAGATATACAATGCCCAAACGGGTGATTTGTTGGCAGAGGGGGGAAACAACGGAATAGGTATGATGATTGATTTTCGTGCTTTGGCTGCTCTCTCCAATACTGTCGCAGCTGACTTGACCAATAGTCCTGGCCTTGAATTGGCTGCGGGAAGAACGGTTTACGAGGTGACCATAACCAATCCCTACGGATTGACAGGCAACTCAATGAATCCTATAAACGCTAATTTTCAAGTAGGGGGCAGGGATGCAAGAGATGGCTTCACGGCGGTAGCAGACATCAATTTGGACGGAAATTTGGAAGTGGTAGTAGGTACCTCACTGCATGGATCTCCTCCGAGAAGAACACTGTACGTGTGGAATCCGCGGTCCAATGAGTTGATTGCAGAGGCCGAGCTATTAAATGCTTTATCCTCCCAAAACAGGACGGGTGTTCCCTTTATTGGAGATGTGGACGGAGATGGGTTTCCAAATATCGGAGTTTGTACGCCAAACAGGGTTGAAATGTTTGAATACAACGGAAGTACCTCCTTGAGTAGAAAATGGGCCCTGACGACTTCAGACGTTTCAGGTAAAACCAAACTCACCATGTTCGATTTTAATCAAAATGGGAATAAAGAAATCGTGTACAGAGATGAAACCACGCTGAGAGTATTTGACGGAAGTGGCACGACACCTCAAACTTTGGTCTCTACCCCTTCATATTCAGGGACGGGTGTAGAAGGACCCATCATTGCGGATATCAGCGGCAATGGAAGTGCAGAGATTTTGGTTACCTCTAATAACAACAATAACAACAGCAGGCCTTTTATTGGGAGCATTCACGTGTATCAATCCAGTTCGGAGCCCTGGGCCCCTGCGAGAAGTGTATGGAACCAGTACAGCTATTTCAATGTTCACATTAGAGACGACCTGTCGATTCCTACCCAACAACCCAATCACGGAGAGGAATTCTTTGTGGATGAGTCGCCCTGTCCTACCACTTTTGAGAATCGTCCTTTAAACAACTTTATGGTGCAGTCCACTTTTTACGATGAATACGGTTGCAGAGTTACCCCATTGCCCGACGCCTATATCCGGATCGATTCGATTGAGCAGAATTGCAGTGATCACGGTGAAATAATGGTATACTTTACCATTGGAAATCAAAGTGCAGATGCCGCATTGCCTTCCCAAGTTCCGGTAACCTTTTTTAATGGTAGCCCGCATTCATTTGGGATACAATTATTTACTTTTATCATGCCCTTTGCAGTACCACCGAACTCAGAGCGCGGACCATTTTCGATTGCGCTAACCAATGCCGATCAAATCACCTGGTTATACGGAGTCGTAAATGACGATGGAAGCGAATCTCCCCCGGTATTGTTCCCAATCACCAATATTAGTGAGTGCGACTACACCAACAATATTGATTCTATAGAAATAGTGGATGCGATGGTGGACATAGAGACGTACGAAATTATTTACACTTGCGATTCGGATGAGGTAGGCGTAATCGAAAATACATATGTTACGGCAGGCGGCTGTGATTCCACCCACATTATTACCACAGAATGGCAACCCTCCCATGATATTTTCGAAGAAACCTGGGTCTGCAACCCTCAAGATACCGGGCTGGTGGTCTATGAGGGAATGAATCAATTCGGCTGCGATTCCATTCACACGACCCAGTATCATTTGGCTCCCACTCACGATATTGTTGAAGAACGGGGCAGTTGTAATCCCGCAGACACCGGTACGGCCATGACCATCTATA
>SKYC01000189.1 GCA_007128085.1 Saprospiraceae bacterium
CAGTAAAGAAACTTTAAACATGGATCAGCAGTCTAGCGATTATGAGCGTCAGAGATTTTAAAAAACTCCCTGAGTTGCTTTCTATTGTTGCGCCTGCAACCTCAGGTTTAGTAAAAGAGATAAATAATGAAAAACCAAATTCAATCCATTTTTCAGGAAGCGGTTACTGTCCAGTCTAAAATATCAGAGGATTCCCTACTGATTGAACAACTGGAGCAATGCATTCAAAAAATCACTGATTGCTTTCGCAAGGGAGGTAAGCTTTTAGTTTGTGGAAACGGCGGAAGTGCAGGGCAAGCAGAACACCTGGTCGCCGAATTTACAGGCCGGTTTAAGAAAGACCGCCCACCTTTAGATGCCGCCACCTTGTTTGGACCTCCTTCTCAACTCACTGCCATTGCAAACGATTACGGATACCATCAGATTTTTAGGCGCGCATTGATGGCCGCAGGGAAACCGGGCGATATTCTCCTTTGCCTCACCACCTCAGGAAATTCGGAAAACATACTCGAAGCCCTCGCCCAGTCCGGGGAAATGGGTGTGTATTCTATACTGTGGACAGGAGCAAAGGGTGGACGAGCCGCCGACATGTCCGACATGACCATAAGAGCTCCTCATTCAGACACTGCGAGAATTCAGGAGTGTCACCTGATCTTTTGTCACATTGTCTGCGAGTTGATCGAGCGGGATATCTTTGGTTAGTTGAGTTCCCTATAGAGGACTTTAGTGAGTGGTTATCTTGCAACGGCTTTTTGACGGGATCCCGAATTCCAGAAGCGAAGTAGAAGTTGTTCAAAAAGCAAAGCACCCATGGCAATTAAAATACACCATGTCCAAAACTCTCTGCCGATACCTGCCCTGCTCAATAATACACGCCCGGCAGCACTGCCGTCATGAGAAATCACCGAAAAATGATCGCCAGCCAGCTCCTCCATTTCTAACGCAGAATAAGTGGCAATTTCACTTTCCCTCCTGTCGAAATTGAACGCCACGGTACGGTAGAGTTCATCCCCGCGAAAAACATCGTAAAACCCCGGTTTTTGTACCTGATCGTAAACATTGAGCTCCACATTGCCCGCTCTTCTCTCAACTCCGGGAATAAATTCTCTGTCCGATCCCACCATCCTAAACTCTGCCTGACTTTCTGCAGAGGTACTACCAATGGACACCAGTCGGTCTTTTCCAAGTGTATACGCTCCTCTTTCCTCAGCTCCCGAAGATATGGCTGCCCTGTAAAGCAGGGGGACAAAAACCTCCCCATTGGCCACCAGATTATTCCAGTCGATATCCAGAGGAGAAGAACAAACAAAAAGGGAACCACCACCGAAGCGGTATTTTGCAATAAATGGCCTCCCATCCCTATAGGACAACAGGGGAATGCCACTTCCGGCAGTAGCGCCGGGAAGTCTGTATCTCCCTTTTGTTTCAGGCAACTTTAAATCTGATCTCACCTCTTCAAATACACCCGCAAATAAAGGATCTTCCAAATTGAGTTGTCCAACCTGAAACGCCCCCTCCGTCCAGTCGGAGAATGAACCCAATCCCAGCTCATTGGTCAGCACATTCAGTGATTGACCCCCTGTACCGGCTGCCGGAAAAATCAAAAGGTTGCCACCGGCATTCAAATAATTCTGTAACTCTGAGGCCAGCCCCGTTGTGGTTTCATCCAGTTCATTCAATACGATCAGGCTGTAATTCGGCAGTGCACTGTAATTAATATTCGACGCCCGCATGAGATCCTCGGTCATGTAAGGTATACCGCGAAAAAGGGCAGAGAGGTATCTGTTTGACTCCAGTCCACTGTGAACAGTTAAAACGTTGATATTGTCCTTAACGTGAAAACTCAGGTGATAATCGTCATCGAACTGTATGGGATAATCCGTAATAGAAATGGTAGCGCGCTGCCATCCCGTCCGGTTGATCGTGAAAGTAACCGTATCTACGACTGTTTCTCCTGCTTCGAGGGAAATTCTCCCGGAAGGCCTTCTCTCCTCAGCCAGACGGAGTTCCATATTGACCTCCTCCGGATTGTCAATATCGTGATTGGTGAGTTGAACCAACAACTCCCCGGTTTGATTGATGATTTGTATCGGCTGAGAAAACCAGACCGAATCAACACTCACATTCCGGGATTCGACAGATTCCAAATGCACCAAATTCACAGTCAGTGAAGTGTCCAAATCTTGTGGGAAGTCCGTCGTATTTTTTTGAAAATCAGAAATGATATAAAACGCCTGTCGATGAGGTTCGTAATTCCTAAGCGCGTGCTGCTGCCTTTGAATCACTTCAGCTGTGGTACGGACCGAGGGGGAGACCTGAATCTCATCGATGAGATCCAACGCCTGTTCCCTGTTGTAAATCCTCTGATGCCTGTTTTCAAAGTCACTGGTAAGGATGTGAAACTCATCCGACTCACTGTAGTTTCTGACGATGTCCTGAGCCGTTAATTTCGCCTGATTGATCAGACTGATTTCACTGCCCATAGAACTCATGCTGAATGAGTTGTCGACAAAAATGCTGACTGCCCGGGTTCCCGAGACCACTTTTTCCCCTGTGGGAATTACGGGCTGAGCAAATGCGAACACCAAAAAAGCAACTGCTAACAGCCTGGCCAGCAACACCAAAAGATGCTTCAGTTTTCGACTTTGTTGACTCGTCTCTTTTATCTCCTTCAAGAAGGGCGTATTGCTGAAATAGACCTTTTTAAATCTCCTGAATTGGAATAGATGTATGATGATCGGCACGGCCAAAAAAAGCAGGCCCCAAAGAAATTGCGGATTGATGAATTGCATATTACTTACAAAGGTATAAATTCGAACTGAAACAACTATATGAACGCATAAAGCGGTCGCTTGTTACAAACTCCTTCTATCTAATCAAAAGGAATTCCCCGGCTGTAGTTATCAGAGACCCATCGACTGATCTCAATCGGACTTTGATCACATATATTCCCGGCTCCGCCTCTTCCCCTCCATACGTACCGTCCCATCCGTAGTCGTTTTCATTGGGAGGAAAATCAGCGCGGTAAAAAACCCGCTCCCCCCAGCGATTATAAATGGACATGACGTGTATTTTTTCTATGACCGGTGAAGTGTAAATGGTCATCCGGTCATTGATTCCATCGAGATTGGGCGAAAAGGCAGTGGGAATAAAATAACTTTCATCAATAGCTTCAACTTTAAAAGTTACCGAGAATTTCCCCAAACAGCCTCCAGGGGTCTCGACTTGCAATTCAATGGTAGTTTCTCCTGAAATGGCCGTAAATATCGGATTGGGGCAATCCCGGCAGTCGAGGAATTCCGACGGCGACCAGTTGTAGTTAATTATTTCTATTTCAGGGGGAAAAAAGGAGGGCTTCAAAACAAATGTTTCCCCCACGGACAGCCTCACCTCCTCTGGTAATTCCACGGTAATATCCACCCGTTGATCTTCTAATATCAATGGTAACCGGTCGGATACACATCCCGTGGCATCCCTTACTACCAGTTCGTAAAATGCGGGATTCAGATTTTCAAATACATTTGTTTCGACAAATTCCATACCCCCGTCAATACTGTATTCAACGGTTTCATTTCCACCATTTAAAAACTCTATGGTTCCAAAAGGTCGGTTGCAATCGATGTGATTCACTTCAAACAATGGGTCATCGAGAAATAGCTCCTCTATAAAAATGGAAGATGTGTCTTCACAACCATTGACTTCATCGCGTACAATCAATTGGTAACTGCCGGGCTCATACAATTGTATTTTAGCAGAGTCATAACTCTCCCAATGCCCGTCGCCCTGCCAGGTAAAAAGGTGTTGACCCGAGGCCGAATTTGACATACTCCCATCCAAAAACATGGGAAAAAGCAAACATTCCCGGTCGCAATCCGGACAGAATATTGTACTTTCAGGCCGAAGTGTGTCTTTTTCAATAGTAATGCTTTCAACTGAGTGACAAAAATTCGTGAGATCAATCATGGTGAGTTCGTATTCTCCCGCGCGATCGATCAATACTTTTGCACCCTCATCAACCATCAGGTCTTCACCCCATTCAGACTTCCACTCAACTTTAAAATCCGAAGTATTTTGAGGAATCACTTCCAGTTCAATACTCTTTACATCACAGGTGAGCTGCTCGATGCCCACTATAGAATAAACCGGCGAAATGGTATCCGCAAGTACAACGACTTCTTCTGTTGTTGAACAACCGTTGTTGGAATCGGTGACCACTAAGTAATAGGTACCCGGTCTATTCACCGTAGGTGTGAAGCTCGAGTCTCCCTCTACAATGACTCCCTCTGCAGTTTCCCAGTAGTAAACGAGATGACCATCCGCAGGAGAGTCTATATAAGCCTCCAAAATCAGAGAACTGTCCCTGCAGTTTATCGTCCGGTCGTCACCGACATGCACTTCCGGAAACACCCGATTATTTTCAACCATTACAGAATCCACTGCGCTGCATTGATTTTCGGTGTCGGTAACAGATAAAAAGTAAAGCCCTTGGGAGTCAACAGTTATCTCGGCCTGATTCTCATCCGAAATTACATTCCCGTCATCCGTTGTCCAATAAAACTCCACTGCAGCCTGAAAATCTGCGAATTCAACTTCCAATACCACTTCTTCACTGTAGCAATCGAGCTCTCCACTTTTTTTAATAGAAAATTCAGGAACCTGAAAATTTTCGCCCACCCAAATACTGTCCGTCTGATTGCAGCCATTCAGTTCATCGGTTAGTTCAACAAAATAATACCCTCCTGATGTAAGAACTGCACTCGAGTCCGTAACACTCCCTTCTATTCCACCTTCGGGGCCTGTCCACTCGACTGAAAAAAGATCGGGAGGTAAATTTGAATGTACCGTAACCTCTGCAAATGGCATGGCGCAATTCAACTCCACCGAATCCCGCAGTGAAAACTGAGGTGGGCTTATATCCTCCACCACTTCCCAGTGAGCTATTGCCAGGCATTGATTCTCTTCAAAATAAACTTCCAGTGTATACGTACCCACTCCATTCACAATTATAGAAGAACTATCCAAAGGGCTGATTATATTACCGTCTGAGCTGGACCATTGATAAACCGGAGTCAGAGAATCGGGAAAAACTTCAGCAGAGACGTGCAACATACTATCCGATCGACAGTCGAGAACACGGTCACCAGCAAACTCAATTACCGGAAAGTTACCGACGGGAATTACATCCACAGAGTCGGTGGAGAAACAACCATTGTTTGTATTGGTAAGAGTGAGGAAATACCTGCCGGCCCGATCGACTTCGGGACTTAAAGTACTCTGTCCACCCACAATATTTCCGTTTGCACTCCCCCACTCTATACTGAGGCTTGCCCCTCCTTCCGATCCACTACCGTCCAGATGAACCCCGGAATCATCACAATCGATCAATTGATCCGGACCGGCATCGGCCAATGGCGCCTCCCGATCCTCTGCAACAGTGAATTCCCTGGTAATAGAACAACCAAATTCAGTAAAAATCACCTCAAGGGTATAAATTCCACCCCTTCCCACAGAAACAGTCGAAGAGTCCGGGTTCGATAATAAATCGCCATCGACTGCGGTCCACAAAAGGGTAAATTCAAAACTGTCGGGACTCAGTGCAAAGCCAATTTCAATCTCGCGATTTATACAATTGATCGTATCCGGCTCCAGCGGAACGAATTCAACCAGCTCCTCAATATTGTATACCTTTACCGTATCTACCGATGAACATTGATTGTCTGTATCTGTCACTTCCAGAACATACATTCCGGGGCCGTCGACAGCCACCGTGAAAGAATCTGAAGCTGACAGGATGCTTCCCCCCTGAATGGCATTCCACTGGTACTGAAAGTTCTCCCCCAAATCACTTGAGCTGCCATCCAGCCACACCAAAGAATCTGTACAATACCAAATGAGATTCTCCCCTGCATGAGCAGTGGGGACATCATCCGACTCATCCACTTCAAACCCCACAATCGCAGTACATCCATTCAAACTATTGGTAACCTCCACCAGATAAAATCCGGCCTGGTCAATGGTTACTTCCTGATTGATGGCTGAACCCACGATATTTCCACCATCGGTTTCCCAAAAAAAATCAAAGGATCCGGGAGAAGAAACATCTGCAAATAGCTGAAAACTATCCTCACTGCAATCAATTTCAGAATTCCCTGTTATCACAACTTCCGGAGCCTCAACATCTTCAACAACTGTAACTAATACCTCCTCTGACGTGCAAACCACCTGCCCGTCATCGTACGTCATTTGGAGAATATATGTACCGGGCTCATCAACAGAAACAACTGAAGAGTCTTGAGGACTTGTAAAATTGCCGTCCGGACTTGTCCATTCATACAATACGTGGTTGGCCGGACCGGCAGCAGATGCATCGAGTATCAGTTCGACCTGCTCGCAAGTCAAGATACCGGGAGGGGCAATTACCGGATCCATTTCAATAAGACTTAAATCCAGGTGTATTATCGAATCGCAACCGGCCTGGCTCTCTAAAACAATAGAATAAGAACCCGTTTCGGAGTACAGAACACCACCGATTTCAATACCCTCCTCTCCCTCGCAAATAACTTCCTCTATCCACTGCTCATAGTCATCTTCCACCAGGACCATTAAGGTGTCGGTCACCTCGCAGAGCGGGTACATGGCTATGTCGTCCAGGATAAATGCATTCCCCAGGCCGACATTGCCGGTATGGTTGTATATACACAATTCTATAAAAGTTTCTGAACCGGAGAACCAGCTCGCTTCCATATGCGTCCACTCTCCAATACACGGCAGGCCATCGGGCTCAAAAGTACCACCTACGGCATCTCCGTTTATGAAAAACTGAAGGGATGCCGGATTCAGAAAAGGAACCAATATATCTGTATACGCCTCGATTAAATACTCCTTATCCTCTTCCACCTCAATATACTGACACCAAACGTTTTGAGGGGGTGCATCAATGCCGTTCACGATTATCATATTGCCATTGTTGCCCGTGTGATCAGTACACAGGGGGAAATTTGAATACACAACATCCGGAGAATTTGCAACAGCAATTCCGTTTCCATTGCTAATGTCTTCTTCATCGTATTCATAGTCGGTGTAAAAGCCGGCATATCCGTAATCCAAATGGGAGTTATACACCATGTTGTGATCGATGGCTCGTCCCGTAAATAAAAATTCGGTATCCTCAACAACAGTGGCAGTCACTGCAAGTAACCCCGGAAAATTTACGAGTTGCTCTGGTTCCCAAATGTGGTCGTAAACCGGCCCTTCAACCACGGCCGTCAATGCGAGCTCACCTCCTCCGCAAATTATCTGATCTTCGCCGGCATCTACATCAATGGGGCACGCGCCCTCAATTAAAAATACGGCCCCAAAGACAAGTGGTGGAGAGGTAGCCCCAGGCCCCGAAATTTCGATAGACATCGGTTCGTCAATTATGTGTACGACAAATGACTCTTCACAACTTCCGATATGCTCAAATTCCAAAACCAAAACAACAGTGCCATCGGCCAAAGTTTCTGCCGAAGCAGAACTCCATTCAAATGTCAGAAGCCCCTGACCAGCCATACCGGCTCCCAGGGTTGAGGTACCGGACGGAAATTCATCTACATATCCCAGGTAGTCCAGCGCTCCGGCATCGAATTCAATGGTGAATTGCACCCCTGAAACATCCTGAAAATTATTTACGTAAATTTCTACCTCAAAAACGCTGCCGCAGTCTTCGTGAGCATTTTTTACAATGAGTTGAGCCTGTCCGAATAAAGAATCAGGAATACTCCATGTAAAAAAAAGTAAAAAGAAAAGTCCCAGTATCCTGAGCGCGGTTGAATTCAATTGCATTTTCTGCAGAAATATTTGGTGTTAAATGGATTGCCACCAAAGATACAGATAAAGTTGGAAAAAGCGAAAGACACTCACTTTATGCGATTACCTAAAAAGAGTGACATCACCACTGAGGGTCATTTGTTCTCCGTTGACCAACTCAATGACAAGCAGGTAAACATACACGCCTTCTGCCACCTCAACTCCATCCGGTCCGGTGCCGTCCCAGCCGTAATCTTCTTCATTGGGCTCAAAGTTAACGGCCGAGTAAAACTCATTGCCCCAACGATCGAATATTCTCCACTCCACAACTTTCTCAACACTTTGATCGGTATGGATGATGAGCACGTCATTGATGCCGTCGAAATTCGGGCTAAAGGCATTGGGCACAAAAATCCTGGGATCTGAAATGGAGATCAACTCAATTTCTGCTTCTGCCGGACATCCCCTGTCGTCTTCAATATAAATTTGATAGGTAATATTCCCGGTTATATAGACATCGGGTCTCAGACATTCTTCGCAGGAAAGGTCCTGATTGGGAGTCCACCGGATAAAATCCACTTCCAATTCGGGAAAATTCACTTCAGTCGGCATGGGGAAAGTCCTCGCGAGTTCCACATGCGCATACTCCGGCAGGTAAACTGCAATCTCCCGGGGTTTTATTATTTCAAAATTCATTTCGAAGCGACACCCCAGTTCATCCTCAATGACCAACTGATAATCTCCCGGAACCAGTTGTCCAAACTGACCGTTCTGATTTTCCTCGGAAAGATCACTGCTCTCCAGGGAATACGTATAGGGGAAAGTACCTCCCTCCACCGACAAAATGCTGATGAAGCCAAAATCACCGGGGCATACGGGCTGTATTAAATCCAACTCAATATCTGAGGGTTCATCTCTAAAAACCACAATGGTTTCAGTAATTTCACAACCATTGGTAAGGTCGGTCAGGGTCAGGGTGTATTCCCCGGTTTCTTCTACCACTTCCTCATATCCATCGGCCTCACCGCTAATTTGACCGTTTTCAGTCGTCCAGTTCAACTCAACAGCACTTCCGTGGTTGGCAGACTGGGCAGTGATTTCAATTTCTGAGCGATTGCAGGGAAATATTATACTCTCCTCCAGAATTATTTCGGGAATTTGAAGATCTTGCAAAACCTCGACTTCTGCAGTTGCTACACATCCGGTGCGATCGAGTACAACCTCCAATTCATACACACCCGGTTCATTCACCACTATGGTGGGCTGCGTAACATCTCCGATAATATTTCCAGTCGAGGTACTCCAATTGAAAACCAAACTTCCGCTGCCTTGAGAAGCTGTGGCATCCAGGCTCACTTCGCTATTGTCGCAATTGAGAGTGTCGGGAGTCTCTATAACAACTACCGGTTCTTCAAAGTCTGCCGACACTTCCACCGATTGCTCTGCCAGACAACCATTTATGGTATTTAATACTTCCAGGACATAGGTTCCGGGCAAACCGGCTAAAGCCACAGCTGAATCATTTCCTGACATTATCTCTCCGTCAACCGTGGTCCATCGGTATTCAATTTCACTGCCCGTTTGGGATCCCGATCCATCGAGAACAACCGACTGTATCTCACAGGTAATCCATTCCGGACTTTCAATGGCAATGTGAGGAACGTCCTGATTCACCTGAACAGTAACCATCACGGTATCTGAACAATTGGAAATATCATTAAATCCTATGAAATAGTAGTCTCCGGCTTCACCGACCTGAATAACTGAGTCGTTTTCTGCCATTATATTTCCATCGGCATCCTCCCATTGCACCCTTGTAATTAATTGCGGCGTCTCAACACTTCCAATAAGAGTCGCTTTCCCAAATTCACAGGAAATAAAACCGTCTACCTCCGCGTCTATTCTTTCTATATTGGGATCCTCGGCTATGATCAACTCGGCAAAGGGATTGCTGCAGGAGCAGAAGTAATCCAATTCGTAAACCAGCCTCAGTTCACCTCCGCTGTAGGTGTCGAGAATTTCAATCGGCAACATGATGGAGTCCTGATGGGCTGGGATTACAATAGAGTCCGGCAAGGGCACAAAATCCACTCCCGGAACCGCCGTACTCTGATCCGAATAATTCATATGTATGACCAGCGGTTCGTCCATATTGACTCCTCCAATTCGATTGAGGACAAAGTAGCCAGTAAGACAATCATCATAGATCGTATTGCCTTCAACGCCCTCTACCCTGGAGTCCAATTTTGCCCCTGCTCCGGCATTAAAACTACCCGCCTCAAGAAAAACAGCAGAATCGTAATTGCCGTCGAATGCATCCCCCACAACCATTTTAATGGTGTATTGCTCACAGGGAGTCACTACTGCTACGGCCTCAAATACAGCGGTAAACCCATCGAATTCAATCAATTCAATGGCCACTCCGTCCTGATCGAGCAGAGTTCCACAGGAATCGATAAAATTGGCACCTGCTCCCTGGGGCTGATCTTGAGGTGTGTTGTCGAAAAAATATTGAGAATTGTACTCTCGATTGACATTGTTGATGGTAACGAAATCCTCTGTACCCGGTATGAGAGCGATGTTCTCTGAGTTGTTGGAAAAAGGACCATCTATGCCCGGACCACTGATAAAAAATCCAAAGACGTCATTAAAGTCCTGTCCTACCCACTCGCAGTACTCCTCAGAGGCAAAGACATATCTGAATCGAACGGTATCGGAAGTTGGAATAAAGTCAAACTGGACGCCTACCGCATCGTGGGTAACCACGCCATTGAGTAGGTCTTCCAAATCGGGATCTCCTCCCCACATCATGTTGTTACCCGTACTCGCACTGCTGTTAGGACCAAGAATATTTCGTATATTTCCGGTTGAAAATACAACTCCGGACTCAATTCCTATGGAATTCATCCCCGATCTGAAAGTTCCCATGCCCATAGGGGGCCCTATGGCCTCAATATTCTGAACATCAAAACAGTTTCCCCCAATTAGAATATCCTGTACCAACTCCTCCGGTGATATGCCCCCTTCTACATCAATTCCTTCTCCTCTGGAGTGAAACATTTTGACAGGTTTTTCTTCTGCCAAATCCTTACTATAGGAAAAAAACAATCGTTGTTGTGGTCGTTCCCTGGAATAACAAAACTCCAGGGTGACACACTCTTCAGAGGGGGTTATTTGCAAAAACCGATGATGGTCAACATAATCACCACCTTTTATAAGTCTGGGAGCTATCACTTTCGGGTAGGGACTCAAACCTCCGAAAACACTGTAACTTTTGCCCATCTCCCATCCGCAAACCTCAACCGTAATACATCCTTCATCCGCATCCGGGAAAAATACGCGATCCATATCAGCAAATAAGTCAATTTCAAAGTGCGATCCGGTTTCATTGATATAAGTTTGGCTCGAGGCCGGAATCGAAATTAAAAAGAAAAAACTTGCAAAACAAAAAAACAGACCCGTCTTAATATACATCATCAGGTATAACAATTTTATCTATGGAAATCGGAACAACACCGATTTTATATTTTAAATGAATTGAAAAGCACCGTAATCAAATGGCAGATATAATCATTTTTTAATCAACCTAAAGCCACTATCCAACTTTTTTATTACCTTAACTCATTTTACATACCATTTAATGTATTCTTTTGTAACTTTGTGCTTAATAATCTAAATAACAACTTTCTACGGTTTATTAATTTTTTTCATTTAAAACAAGAGCCACCGACTCATTCAGAGGTACCAACCACAGAAAATCCCCCCAGGCATGATGAAAAATTACTCAACCAAATCCCACCTAAAACTGGCCGATCGGATTTCTCAATTGGAGAGTAAAACAGATCACAGTGAATTGTGGGTAACCCTCAAAAAAAATCTCACTGAAATTGCTAAAGACAAAAGCCCGGAAGAACTGGCACAGGAAGAGTTCTACTGGAGGGAAGTCAGGTCGTCCTATGTATTGCACGAGAATTTTATAAACCTCAACCACGGAACCATCAACCCCATGCCAATTCCCGTTAAGGAAACGCTGGTTGATTACCTTGAGCTCTGCAATGAATTGCCGGGTTATTGGTTTTTTGAAGGTTTTAGAGAGCAAAAAGAAAAAATACGTCAAAGACTGGCAAAATTGGTGGGGGTTTCACCCGATGAATTGTCGCTGCAACGCAATACGTCCAGCGCAATAGAAACCGTCATCATGGGGTATCCTCTCGAAGCGGGAGACGAGGTTATTTTAAGTCGTCAGGATTACCCCACGCTGGTCTACGCCTGGCAGCAAAGAGAAAAATACGACGGCATTTCACTTAAATGGGTGGATGTTCAGATGCCCGGAAACAATAAGAAAGCTTTGATTGAGCCGTATCTAAATGCAGTCAGCAGCAAAACCAAACTCATACAGGTGATGCAATTGTTTAACTGGAACGGCCAAATCATTCCTCTGGAAGACCTTTGTACTGAATTAAAAGATTCAGGAGTTGAGGTACTGGGTGATGGTGCGCATATCCCCGGTCACCTCCAAATCAACATAACAAAAACCGGAGTGGATTACTGGGGAGCCAGTCTGCACAAATGGCTCTCAGCTCCTATTGGCACCGGAATCCTCACTGTGAAGAGAGACAAAATTGAACGCATAGTGCCCTTGATGGCTGCAGAGACGCCCCATTCGGACGATATTCGAAAATTTGAGACTTTTGGAATTCACAACAGTCCACTTGAAATGACCATTTCCAGGGCTTTGGATTACCTCGAACTCGTGGGCCTTGACAACAAAACCCATCGCTTGCACTTTTTGAAAAATTATGCTCTGGATCGATTGGAGGAAATAAAAAAGGTAGATACGCATACGGTGCGCGACCGGGAGTTCAGCGCCGGTCTCGGAATGTTTTCAATTGAGGGTATGAAACCGGCTGAAGTTCAGGAAAAACTATTCAACGATTACTGTATTTACACAGTGGGGTTTGAATACGGAGGACTGGCCGGTGTCAGGATATCGCCCAATATTTACCACTCCCTCAAAGAACTCGACAGGCTGATTGAAGCGGTAGCTGAAATAGCCCGATAAAAAAAAGGGGCAACCCATTGGCCACCCCTTGTAAGTATTCGGTTCATCTAATCCCCGTTAGTCGGACCAGGTTATCTGGCAATGACAACGCGCTCGGTAAAAATTCCTTCATCGGTTCGTATGACCATTTGGTAAATGCCGGGAATTAATTCAGACAAATCCAAAACAGCTGTTTGGGGAATCTCATGCTGACTTTGCTTCACTACGAGTTTTCCACTCAGGTCAAAAACCAGTATTTCGAGTTTTTTAGAAGCAATATCCTCAAGTCCCCCTATATTTAATTCACCGGATGTAGGGTTGGGGTATACTTCCAATCGAGCACCCGAAATCAAATCTCTGGTGGGATTCACATAAGGTTCCATAAAGCGGATAGTCTCCTCTGCCGGAAATTCGAAAATCGGCACCTCAACCGGGCCAATCATAGTAAATATAGTGATGTTTTGACTTGAGTACTCCGCTATGGGAACAGCGTAATCATTGGATAAAAATACAATTTCCGTCTGATCGGCCACCAACTTCAACTCTCCAAATTCTTCAAATTCCTCGAGTTCAAAAAATCCTTCTACTTTTGAATTGATGGTCAGTTTCAAACAGTTTTCGATCTCGATTCCTCCCAAATTAGGAAGGATAACTGAACCAAAACCATCGGCAATATAGGATATCGACAATGTAAAGGTATCTATTTCATCGAAAAAATCCACAACCAAAGGAAAGGACTCACTGTCCTCATCCAGGTAATCCACAGGAAGTGGCATCATCAAAATGGGTTGGGGTAAAACTATTGGAATAGAATCTCCGGTTGTAAATGACCCGATGGTTTCCAATCTTCCACCCATGTGGGTGAGGAAATTGTATTCAATCTCTGTATTTTCCTCTATCGTCAACACGAAATCGGCATCGGGAAACTGATCATTAAAAGGGGCTTCCGACAATTCAATGTATTGCCATATTTGCTGCCCCGGAAATATGGAGTCGGGATCAATTTCTGTCAAGTCCCAAACAGCACCCACTCCTGAATGGCTCAAATCCAGATTGCCCGCTGCTGCAGTTATAAAAAAATACTGAACTTCTGTATCTCCTATTTTTGGCAAAGTAATGGTTTGCTGCCCCCATACAGAAGGAAAGCAGAAAACAGAAGCGATAAAAAGGGTAAGGATTCTCAACATAATTGTAGGTTTTAAAATGCAATCAATTTTTTTGACCTACAAAGCTAAGAAATTAACTGTATCAACCACACTTTAAAAATGGGTTTTTACAATAAAAAAAATCAACGGTACTATTCGATGTCGGGTGGGCTGAAGCGGTCGTCTCCTCCGTTTCTTCGTTGCTGTCTTCTCTCCGGCCCATCGTACCTGCTTCCAAACCGATAGGTCGCATTCAGGGTGACTACTCTGCTCTCCCAGTTTCTCTCCATCGTCCTCACAATCGGAATGTCGTCGAGGGTGCTGAATCGGAACCTCAGTGTATTAAATACATCTCTGGCATTCAAACTGACCGTAAGCTGGTCACTTAAGAAGTTCCTACGCACCGCAAGGTCGATATTGAAAAAGGGTTTTATTTCGCCCTGTGGCACCGTAAATCCCGATCTGTACCGACCTGAAACCTGCACAGACGTGCCCGGGGCAAGCGTCTTATTAGAACTCAAACGCACCGTATACCCCTCACTGGACCGGTTCAGGCCACTGGTGAGCTCGGAGTCATCCAATCTCTGGCCATACAAATTAAAAGTTGTATTGATGTTCCACCATCGGTAAGGCCTGATGTTGGCTACCATCTCATAACCATATGAGTGACTTCGCCCCAAATTCTCAAAGGTAGTTACGGTCACCCCTTCCTCTTCAAATGTCAAATACCTCCTGATCAAATCATTGGTCTGTCGGTAAAAAAGAGTGTTGTTCAAAGTCAACCACTCCCAAATTCGCACGTGGGTTAACTCAAAAGCATCGGTGTATTCAGGCCTCAATTCCGGGTTGCCGGTTCTGAAGTTGTTCGGGTCTGACAAATCCCTGAACGGATTGATCTGACGCGTTCTGGGTCGATTGATTCTGCGGCTGTAACTCAGCAAAACATCCTGCCCTTCTGAAATACTGTAACCGAGAAATGCCGATGGAAACAAACTGAAGTAATTGTTTTCAAAAGTCTCCCCAGTCGTCAATAATTCCGACCCCGTAAAAGTCTGCTCGGCCCGAAGTCCTACTTTATACTGCCAGTCCCCACTCTCTCTGCCGGCCAAAAAATATCCGGCCAAAACATCCTGTTCGTACAGGAAGTGATTGGACAAATTCTCATCGTAGAACTTATCTCCGCTTTGGGGGTCAATATCAAAGGAATTCAGCAAATTGTCCAATCGGGTCAAATCTACCCTGGTTCCCGTCTCAATAGCCCACCCTGTGGGGTGTTGAATTTCGAAATCAGCCCGGGCAGAAAACAATTCATTCATGTTTTCCCGCTCTTGTGACTGAATAGCTGATTCACCTATGGGCACATCGTCCAAACTGAAAAAATCCTGGGCAAATTCGTTGTCGCGATCGCGCGAATTTCTGGAATACACCAAATCTACATCCAGGGTGTTGTCAGGATTGGCAAACTTTTTCTGCCATCCGGTATTGAATTCAAATCCCAAGTTCGAACCATAACCGGTTGTATTTCTGACTGACTCGATCGTCTTAACCTCATTGGCATTGAAGTAATTAATGTCCAACCTCTGATCACTATCGCGTTCAGAAGTGCGAAAAGAGCCGGAAAAATAAAGGGTGTTGTTGTCGTCCAGGAAATAATCCATGCCCGCTCTAACATTGTGCGACCTGTCGTTTCGATTGCGAACATCTTCTTGGGCAAAAGAGTATGTCGTATCCGGAAAGTTGATGAACGATTCGCTGAATCCATCAGAGTATCGACCCCGATCGCGATAGGAGTAATTTCCGAAAATATTCACATTGGAATTCCTGAGGTTTAATCCCACCGACCCGGAATATTTATCGGTCACCCCTCTTCCGTAACTGAGGTTCACATTGCCGTTGAAGCCCAGATTCGAATCTTTCTTCAGTACAATATTGATAATCCCTGCCATTCCCTCTGGATCAAAACGAGCCGATGGATTGGTTATCAACTCAATCCGTTCGATAGAATTGGCCGGAATTTGCCTCAATACCTCAGCGGCTGAGAAAGTCGAAGGACGACCATCTATCAATATCCTGACATTCTCATCCCCCCGGAGGGTGATGTTATCGTCCACATCTACCTCTACTGAAGGTACATTGGACAATACGTCAATGGCGTCACCGCCTTCAGATACGATGTCGTTCTCTACATTGAAAATCCTTCGATCAATGCGGGTTTCAAAACTGCTCCTCTGCTCCGAAACTACCACTTCTTCCAACTCCTGAGAAGAAGTTCTCAAAACAATTTCAGAAAATTCCCTGCTCCACTGACCCGTCCGCAATTCAAATGCTTCTGTCCGGTGGACTTCGTAACCTATAAAATTCACCCGGAGAAAATAATTCCCCTCATCCAAACCTCCAATGGAAAACTCTCCATCCATATCGGTTATTCCACCCGTCACCAGTTCCTCAGAATCTTCTTCAAAAACACTGACCGTGGCATAAGAGATGGGATCCTGAGTTCCGTATTCGATTACCGATCCGATAATCTCTCCCCGTTCACCGGGTTGGGCGAAAGACATATAGGGCTGGAGACCAAGAACCAGTATAAGCGCAAAAGCATAACCACTCATCTTCAATATTCTATTCATTCTTTTAACTTAAAATAATTGTCACAATGATTTTTAAACGGAAACAAAGGTACTTTGTTGATCCAGCAGCACAATAACTTACTGCCTTAATCTTTTCTTAAGTATCAATTAATTAATCAATTTTATATAAACTTCTTCTCTAATATAAAAAAATCACCCACTCTTTGCCACAGCCGAAGAAACACAAATACTTTACACGTAATATAAACCTCTTTATTGTTTTTTTGTTTAATTTTTTTACTACTAATCACACAAAACATTAAACAAAGCTATGAGTGTATACCGAAAAAAATGGGAGTCTTTCATCGATGCCGACCTGGATGCGGTATGGGATTTTTTCTCGAGACCGGAAAATCTGAATAAAATAACGCCTCCGGAAATGAATTTTGAAATTCTCAATGATATCGACGGAAGAAAAATGTATCCCGGAATGATTATTCAATACCGAGTGCGCCCCCTTCTCAATATTCCCACCACCTGGGTCACAGAAATAACTGAAATTGAGGAAAAAAAGTACTTCATCGATGATCAAAGGGTGGGGCCATACAAAATGTGGCACCACGAACACCATTTTGAAAAAAGGGGAAGGGGCGTTCTTATGACGGATTTACTGCACTACTCTCTGCCGGCAGAACCGTTGGGGAGTATGTTTATGGGGCGCTTTATATCAAAAAAAGTAGACGGGATTTTTGAGTACAGAAATCAGGTGCTTCCCAAATTATTCCCTTCAAAAGAAGGTTGAACTAAGTGAGGTGCCTCAAGAAAAAATGGAACCATCAATTCCATTGCCTCCCGTGTTTTGATTTTGGCTAAAACATACAGGGTTTGTCCATCCAGAAGTAAAAAGGGGTCTCTTTTGGAAATAAAGTTCAATCGATTCAGAGAAGAGTCATCATCCAAAAAGAGGAGGAAAACAGTGCCGAAGGCGGGACTCGAACCCGCACGACTTAAAGTCACACGCCTCTGAAACGTGCGTGTCTACCAATTTCACCACTTCGGCAATAAAAATAGTACCAGAGGTGGGACTCGAACCCACACGAAGTTGCCTTCACTGGATTTTGAATCCAGCGCGTCTACCAATTCCGCCACTCTGGCTAACAATCTTTCAAAGCACTTTCCCGCTAAAGGGCTGCAAATTTAATTAAAACTTCTCATATAAAAATGAGTTTTGAAAAAAAATTAATTCTTTTTATCCACTCAACCAGCGGGCGACATCCAGACCATTTACGTAAATGACCAGTGCAATAATGAACAGAAAGCCAAAAATGGTGGCGTATTCCATAAATTTATCTCCGGGTTTTTTACCGGTAATCACTTCCCACAGCAAAAACATCACGTGCCCTCCGTCCAATGCGGGAATCGGCAGGAGGTTCATAAATCCAAGTATCAGTGAAAGTACAGCCGTAACTCTCCAAAAGTCTGCCCAGACCCATTCTGACGGAAACAAACTGGTTATCGTGCCGAATCCTCCCAGGCTTTCGCTGGCTTTGATTCTCCCGGTAAACATCTGTCCGAAGGCTTTGATCTGATCTACTAAAAATGTCATGCCCTGATCCACACCTGCGGGAATGGACTCAAAAAAACCGTATTCTCTGGTAGCCAGGTCAAAAAACTGCTCCGGTCCGAAGGGAAACACCCCAACGGTTCCCTCTTCGGTAACATCCAACTCCCTGCTGGTCACAGAGCCATCGCCCCTTTTAATATCCAGTCTTACGCGCTCTCCCGCATGCGATCTCGCCATGTTTGTAAATTCATCGAAAAACCGAATAGACCGGCCTTCAAAATTGATCACCTGGTCTCCGGTTTCCAATCCGGCTTCATCGGCTGGGCTTCCGGGCAATACCTGAGAAACGACGAAGGGAAACCGCGGAAGAAAAATTTGCTGATTTCTAAAGTCAGAGCCGGACAGTATGCGAACAAAGCGCTCTTCCACCGGTATATCAATGCGCCTGCCATCTCGCTCCACAGTAATTTCATCGGCTTTGTTGATCACAATTTCCCGTATCAATTGGCGGTCACTGAACCGCTCAAAGGGCTTCCCTCCGATGGCGAGAATGTGATCTCCGGTTTGAAGTCCCATCTCTACTCCCAGGCTGTCTGCATAAATTCCCGTATCTACCGAAGAGGCGGGAAGGTACGTTTCCCCGTAGGCAAACAACAGCATAGCGAAAATGAAAAAACCCAGTATGAAATTGACAAAAACACCTCCCAGCATAATAATCAGGCGCTGCCAGGCGGGTTTGGATCTGAACTCCCACGGTTTGGGTGGTTTTTTCATCTGTTCTTTGTCCATACTTTCATCTATCATACCGGAGATCTTGACGTAACCACCCAGCGGCAGCCAGCCAATACCGTACTCGGTTTCCCCTTTTTTGAATTTGAACAGAGAAAACCAGGGGTCAAAAAACAGGTAAAATTTCTCAACTCTGGTCTTGAACCACTTTGCGGGCAGAAAGTGGCCGGCTTCGTGCAATACCACCAAAATGACCAGACTGAGCACGAG
>SKYC01000389.1 GCA_007128085.1 Saprospiraceae bacterium
ATTTTGTTTTCCTCTTCCGCCGTGTTGTACAGATGCGGAATTTCAAGCCCCTCCGCTACAAAATTGTTATTGAGAAAAGTTCGGATTTCTCTGATGATTTCCCAGTCGGTCTCCGGGTGGTAGTTTTTAAAGTCCATAAAATGCTTCTGGCCGGGGGCTCCAAAAGTAGTCAGGGGAGCGATAAAGTTCCCACCGTATCTCCTGCCGTAATCGGGATGATCGGAAAAATTGAGCAGTGGCCTCGACCCTCCGATACTCACTCCAACAAACCAGCAATCGGTGGCCTTAAATCCGGCATGGCGCCGCAAATACTCGAAAATTGTAGGCGTCGCGGGGCGATTCCTCAATCCCTGGGTGACAAAATAATTTCCCGACACCCCGGTGGCGAGTCCGTTAAAATGACCGGCTCCTCCCCTTGCAAATCTCACCTCCGGGAACAAAATACCCTGTTTTTCCAGGGATGTCTCCTGAATTCTCTCGATGGGGTGAGCGCCGATAATATTGTTCTGAGTGTCGTCGGTTCCGTAAGCAATTTTATCCTCCGGGGCTGCTCCCTCGAGCATGTTGTACATGATGTTGCCCTCGATGTTTTCATTTTGACTGCCCGCCAGGTAGCGCTTTAAAACCGCCTCCTGTTGTCTCACTCCACCTGCGAATAAAACAAAAACTACGTGCTCGGACATGGCCGGAGTGGTTTGTGCATTCAACAAACCCGATGGAAGGATATAAGGCATTCCGATAACACCTCCTGCTGCCAACGCTGATCTTTTAATGAATTTTCTCCGGTCCATGACATTTTTTTTAATAGTGAAAGTGCTCGTTACTGGTCGCAAATGCAAAGTATATCAGTTCGGCAGTAACATCCTGTCTGCTGTTGATGTAGTTTCTCATCCACGTGAGCTCTGCCTGCGTGGGTTGTCTGACAAAAAACCGCTTGTAGGTATCTCTAATAAATTTTTCGGGATCTTCTCTCATCTCTTCGTCTGAGGGAATCACTACCTCATTCGAGTTCATGTACTTACTCACCAGTATATCAAAAGCCACCTGCTTGTCTCCAATGGACTCTATGGCATTTAATGCGTCCAGCATATCGTTGGGACTCATGGCTTTGCGAAAGAGATTGGTATAGAGGATAGATATGTACTGGACGTTGGTTTTGTCCTTGTCTTTTTCCGCGTTTACCGGCAAAATGGTTTGCTCTTCAATTTCGAAAACCACATAATCGTCCTGCTTGCAGGACTGCGCAGTGACCAGCAATAGGATCAAAATAACCCAGCCGATTGTTTTACCTAAAGTTTGCGTATTCATCGGTTACCATTATTTCAGAAATTATGTAATTGATGTCTTTATGTATCAGAAATTCGGGCAGAAAAGTCACCACTTCAGCAGGTGTTGGAGAGCGATTGAGATAAATTTGAAAAGCCCAGATAATCAAGCCCTCAAACATGGCGGGAGAATGAATCAGGATATCTATGAAGTCCTCCTTATCAGACCCTATTTTTCCGAACAATTCCCGGGGCTCTTCATTTTCAATCATGTCGAAAGACGCCTGGAACTCTTGGTCTGTGGGTAAACGCCACAGCAACTCATCAAAAGCAGCGCGCACAAAATTAAAGGTATTCATGTTAATCTCGTCGTAAACACTATTGTTAATCAGTGCCCCAAACATTTGGTGAAACCCGATTTTTCCCTCGTACAACTGTTCGCGCGAATTCAAAGCAGCCCGGTTTCTGCGAATACTTTCCAGTTTTTTGTAATAGGCATCCCAATTGCCTTCCAATGAGTCTTTCAAGGCACCGAATGATGCTATACCTATCCTTCTGTTAAACTCACCGTCTGGAACCCCTTCTACACATCTTATTTTTGCCAGATTGTACAGGTTCAAAGTAAATGCTGCCTTGTACGATCCATCTCCAGGTCTGGAAGTGGTGTCCGTCATGAGCTCCTGAATAATGTCCATTCTGGTATCGCGCTTAAGACTGTCTTCCTGCAAACGGGCTACGCTTTGTTCCATTTCCTCCTCCAACGGCTCCCTCCCAATGATATCGATGTGAACTCTCTGTACGTAATTTTCAATTTTAATTTTGGAAATATTGAATGTGGAAGCCGGCTGGTTTCCCTCTATGACTATTTTTTCTTTTTCACAGGAAGAAAAGAATAAAACCATCCCCATTAGCAATGCCACCTTCAACAATAAACCAGTCATGGTTTGAAGGCGGTTATCCTTAGGTCGGGAGTACACTGCAATCATCGCTTCTTCTTGGTTTTACTGTCAATTATTAACCCGGACTTACCCTTTGACTCAAATTCAATCAAAACGGGAAGTTTTTTCTCCAGAAATTTTTGTTCTATTTTTTCAAAAGAGAAAATTTAATCCAATATACGACATATTTTCTAAAAGTGTTGGTGAAAAACGTTTTTTTAATCCGCTCGCATCTGTTTGGTTTTTTCTAAACCCAATCATTTCGCTGGTAAATTTTCACCCCGGCTTATTTTGTCTTCCACGATAAACCCAAAACCTCAAAAAGTCAGTACCTTTGCCATCAACAGATCGGTTCGGAAAAAGGCAACACTTCGGTATCTTTTTCTCTAAATTTAAGGCTGTTGCCACCTGGTCGGTTTTTACTTTTGAAAGAATTGATTGAAAAACGCAAAATAACAGTATGGAGCAAAATGACCCTTTAGAAAATATATCGCCCACAGATGGCAGGTATGCCAATAAAACCCGAAACCTCAGTGAATTCTTCTCGGAGTACGCCTTGATAAAGTACCGCGTGATCGTGGAAGTCAGATATTTTCAGGCTCTGGCCGAGCTCGGGTTAAAAGAACTTCAGGTGCCGGCAGAAAAACTCGAAAAATTGGATGAAATTCCTGCCCAATTCACTCTTTCTCAAGCCCGGAGGATCAAAGAAATTGAGCGCGTAACCAATCACGATGTAAAAGCGGTGGAGTACTTTTTAAAGGAGGAGTTTGACAAAATCGGACTGAGCGCATTCAAGGAGTTCATCCACTTCGGACTCACTTCCCAGGACATCAACAATACCGCTCTTCCTTTGAGTCATAAAGATGCGCTGGAAAGAGAGATTATACCGGCCGTGGAAGAACTGAAAGAACAATTAAATACACTGGCGGAAAAATGGGCAGACATTCCCATGCTCGCCCGCACACACGGACAGCCGGCCTCCCCTACAAGACTCGGCAAAGAGATTTTTGTATTCAGCGAACGACTGGACCAACAACTTCAATTGCTCCGAACCATTCCTCACAGTGGCAAATTCGGTGGAGCCACGGGCAACTTCAACGCGCACCTCGTCAGCTTTCCGGAAGTGGACTGGAGACAATTTTCGGATCGTTTTCTGCAGGAAAAACTCAGCCTCAACAGGCAGCAAACGACCACTCAGATTGAACACTACGACCACCTGGCCGCCTTTTTTCACAACTTTATCCGCATCGACAACATACTGATCGATTTATGTCGGGACATCTGGACCTATATTTCAATGGATTACTTCAAACAAAAAACCATAGCCAATGAGGTGGGGTCTTCGGCCATGCCTCATAAAGTCAATCCCATAGATTTTGAAAATGCAGAGGGGAACCTGGGTATAGCCAACGCACTTTTTGACCACCTGGCGGGCAAACTTCCGATCTCACGTCTACAGAGAGATCTTACGGACAGTACTGTGATTCGAAACGCGGGGCTTCCCTATGCCCATCTGATCATCGCCTTAAAATCTATCACCCAAGGGCTCAGCAAGCTCCTTTTGAATGAAGAAAAATTAAAGGAAGACCTCCGGCTCAATTTTATCGTGGTGGCTGAAGCCATTCAGAACGTCCTGAGAAGAGAGGGAGTAGAAGCGCCCTATGAAAAACTAAAAGACCTTACGCGGGGAAAAGACCACATCACCGAGAGGGAAATTCACGCTTTTATTGACACACTGGATGTCTCCCTTGCATTAAAGGCCAAACTAAAAACCATTACACCCCACAATTACACCGGCTACCCGCACCGCAATTCATAGCGCGACTTTTTTTAATAAAAACAGAGGCTCTGGCAATGAAGCACATCAATTCAATGTGCATTTTATCTTTAATTTTTCGAGGTCTTTAACGAGATCATTGCCCACTTCTACTTTCAGGCTTTCAGATTTAAATTGCAAGTCGATTTCCTTTTCGGGTTCAATGACCCGTATAAAGAGGTCGTGCTTGCCTTCGTTTTCTTTTGCCACGCCTTTTATCTTCCCGACCAGCTCACCCGACAATTGATTGAGAGCGAGATTTAACGTAAGTGATTTAATAGATTCCTCACCCACGGTACTCAGCAGTTTGACATTTTTTATGGTGAACACCACTTCGTCTGAGTAGTACCTCTTTTTGAAAAATCCACTGATGTGAAGAACCTGTCCTTCGGAGACCAGGGAACCAAAGCGAGAGTACTCCTCAGAGAAAAGCCCGAAGTCATAGGAACCGTGAAAGTCCTCAAGCGTAAAAAAACAATATCCGTTTCCCTTTTTATTGATTCCGTGGCGCGCCGATGACACCTTACCGGCCACCCTTCCATTGGCTCCTTCCTTTTTCACCTGATTCAAATGCCTCAGCTCGCAATCCGTGAAGTTTTTTAGCTCCATTTCATAAATATCGAGAGGATGGCCGCTGATATAAATCCCCACCACTTCTTTTTCCTTTTCCAGACGGATGAGTTTATCCCATGGATCCACCTCCGGCGGCTCCGGCTCGTCGATCAGATCCTCCAGAGAATCTCCAAACAGGGAGTTGAGGTTTTTGGCTTTTTGTTCCTGATACAGCTGTCCAAACCTGAGGAGGTGCTCGATATAGGTTTCGTATTTATCCGAGGGCTCAAAATACGCCGATCGATGCAGCCCCAGAGAGTCCAGCGTTCCGGCGAGAACCAGGGAGTCGAATACTTTTTTATTAAATTGGCGGAGGTTCAGTCTTTTCACGAGGTCAATCGGCTTTTCGAAAAACCCATTTTCCGACCGATCAATGATGAGCGTTTCTACCGGGCCCTGCCCCACTCCTTTGATGGCGGTCAGTCCAATTCTGATCTCGCCCTCTTTTTTAACCGTAAAATCGGCATCACTTTCATTGATGTCAGGGCCGAGCACCTCTATGTCCATGCGCTTAGCTTCCCTCAGAAAGAAATTAATTTTGGAAATATCGTTTTTGTTGTGCGTCAGCACAGAGGCCATAAACTCTTCGGGGTAATTGGCCTTGAGGTAGGCCGTTTGAAAACCAATAAAGGCATAGCAAGTGGAATGAGACTTATTGAAGGCGTACTGAGCAAATTTTTCCCAGTCCTTCCAAATCTTCAAAATGGTTTTTTTCGGAAACCCCTTTTCCAGGCATCCCTCGAGGAATTTTGGAAAAAGTTCGTCAATGATTTCCTTTTTCTTTTTTCCCATACCCTTTCTCAGGGCATCCGCCTGACCTTTGGTAAAACCGGCCAGTTTTTGTGACAACAGCATCACCTGCTCCTGATAGACGGTAATTCCATAGGTTTCTTCGAGAATTTCCTCCATTTCGGGCAAATCGTAAGCGATTTCTTCCCGGCCGTGTTTTCGAGCGACAAAACTTGGAATGTATTCCATTGGACCGGGCCTGTAGAGCGCGTTCATGGCAATGAGGTCTTCGAATTTCGTGGGTTTTAATTCCCTCAATGCCTTTTGCATCCCCTCGGATTCGTACTGAAAAATACCGATGGTCTCCCCTTTTTGAAAGAGTTCGTAGGTTTTTTTATCGTCCAGAGGCATGGTATCCGGGTCGATATCGACCTTGCGGTTTTCCTTGATCAGTCGGAGGGCATCCTTAATGATGCTCAACGTTCTCAGACCGAGGAAATCCATTTTCAACAATCCGGCTGCTTCGGCCACATTG
>SKYC01000136.1 GCA_007128085.1 Saprospiraceae bacterium
CATAAAAAAACAAACTATATTGACCAATGTTTTTACCTATCAAGAGTTCATATAACCAACCGAAAAATCAAAACCAATGAGTAACGAAAAGTTATTGCCGCAGATACAGTCCCTCGCCGATAAGTACTACCCAAAGATGGTACAATTCCGCAGACATTTACATATGAACCCGGAACTTTCTTATATGGAAAAAGAAACTTCTGCCTTTGTCAGCTCGGTATTAAAAGAAGCGGGAATCCCCCACGATATAAATGTCGGTGGATATGGAATTGTAGCTCAGTTGGAGGGAACCGGAGAGGGCCCCGCAATCATGCTGCGAGCAGATATGGATGCCCTTCCCATTCAGGAAGAAGGTGAAAAACCATACAAGTCAACGGTTCCGGGAGTGATGCACGCATGTGGTCACGACGCTCATACCTCCTGCCTGTTGGGAGCACTGTTAATTCTCAATGAGTGCAAAAAAGACTGGTCGGGGAAGGTCGTCGGTGTTTTTCAACCCGCAGAGGAACAAAGCCCCGGGGGAGCCAAGGCCATGCTAGAAGATGGCCTCATGGAAAAGTACAAACCCTCTGTAGCATTTGGCCAGCACGTACACCCGCCACTACCTTCCGGAAAAGTGGCCTTCATACCCGGCGATGCAATGGCTTCTGCTGACGAAATTCATCTCACCGTGAAGGGCCAGGGCGGCCATGCTGCGATAGTGAGAGACTGCATAGATCCCATCCCAATCGCCGCACAGATCATTCAGGCACTGCAAACCCTCGTATCCAGAAAGGCCGACCCCTTTATACCTACGGTCATCTCGATAGGAAAAATAACAACACCCGGTGGGGCCTCCAATGTCATCCCATCTACCGTTCAACTCACGGGAACCATGCGCACCTTTAATGAGGAGTGGCGCGGAGAAATACACGAGAGCCTGACAAAAATGTGTAAGTTAATCGCTGAATCAAACGGCGGAAGTTGTATGGTCAATATTAAAAAGGGCTACCCCAGCCTTTACAATAATCCCGAGTTGACTAAATCGGCCAGACAAAAAGCTGAGATTTTGCTCGGAAAAGATCAGGTTGTAGAGATGGATCCCCGCATGACTGCTGAAGATTTTTCGTACTTTGCCCTCGCTATGCCCGCCTGCTTTTTCAGACTGGGAACAGCAGCCCCCGGTCAGAAAAAAATTACCCCCATACATACACCGGGCTTTGACATTGACGAAAACGCCCTCAGAACAGGCAGTATGTTGATGGCTTGGTTGGTCGCGTCGAAATAAATATTAAACTTTTTTGTAATATAATTACCATTGAATTCCAAAACTATTTATATTTGCAGAAAACATAATATGTTATGGCAAAGATATTGATAGTTGACGATGAGAAAAGCATCAGGAAAACCCTGAGGGAAATTTTGGAGTACGAGAAATACGAAGTTGACGAAGCTTCAGACGGTATGGCCTGTCTGGTAAAAGTCAAGGCATGCAAATACGACATCATCATATTGGACATCAAGATGCCCAATATGGATGGGACAGAAACCCTGGAGAGGCTTCAGTTATTAGAGCCGGACATTCCGGTATTGATGATTTCCGGCCACGCCACCATAGATACGGCCGTAGAAGCGGTCAAAAAAGGGGCCTTTGACTTTATTTCCAAGCCACCTGATTTAAACCGTTTATTGATTACACTTCGCAATGCCCTTGATCACTCTCATCTCGTTTCGGAGAAAAAGGTTTTGAAAAAGAAGATCAAAAGTTGTGGAATTCAGGAAATCATAGGAGAGTCTGAAGCCATCACACAAATAAAGGATACGATTGAGAGGGTCGCTCCGACCGACGCAAGGGTTTTGATTACGGGAGGAAATGGAACGGGAAAAGAACTGGTTGCCCGATGGATACATGAGAAAAGCCAGCGAAAAGACGGTCCCATAATCGAGGTAAATTGCGCCGCCATCCCCTCGGAATTGATTGAAAGTGAATTGTTCGGTCACGAAAAGGGTTCCTTTACCTCTGCTGTAAAACAGAGAATTGGCAAATTCGAACAAGCCAACGGGGGAACCTTGTTTTTGGATGAAATAGGCGACATGAGTTTGTCGGCTCAGGCAAAAGTTCTGAGGGCCTTGCAAGAAAGTAACATAACGAGAGTCGGTGGGGACAAATCCATAAAAGTGGACGTGCGCGTTGTTGCCGCTACCAATAAAAATCTTTCGAAAGAAATTCAACAGGGAAAGTTCAGAGAAGATCTGTACCACCGGATTGCTGTCATTCCCATACGCGTTCCATCTCTCAATGAGCGCAAGGAGGACATCCCACTGTTGATCGAACATTTCAGGAAGGAGATATGTCAGGAACAGGGCATGGCAGAGAAGTCTTTTGAGAAAAAATGCATCAACGCCCTGATGGAATTCAACTGGACCGGAAATATCCGGGAGTTGAGGAATGTAATTGAGCGATTATTGATTCTGAGTGGCAGTAAAGTCAAGCAGTCCGATTTTCAAAATTACGTCTATCCTCCCTCGAATAACAGAAGCAGGATGTCGGAATTGTTTACCAATTTTGACGACCTCAATGAAATCAAACGATACGTAGAAAGCGAATACAAAAAGTTTAAGAAAGCCGAGTAGTCAGGCTGTTCCATTTTAAAGATTGGATTAAATTTAACCTTTCAAATTAAAATTTGTTACAGCAATTCCCCGTATGCCGTTACAGCCATTTTAAATCCAACTTCATTTAGCAGTGGCCTAACAACTTAAGCACTAAAACAATTTCAAAATTTAATTGATCGAGTATGGAATCACACAACAAGCAACAAATGCGCAAGTGGAATAAAATAAAGGGCGAAAATGCCTGGACGATGTTCAAGGTGATGTCGGAACTGGTTGAGGGTTTTGAGCGATTGAATAAAATCGGTCCCTGTGTATCGATATTTGGTTCAGCGAGAACCAAAGCCAATCACCCCGACTACATAAAAGCAGTGCAAATCGCGCAAAGATTGATCGAGGAGGGATATGGTATTATCACCGGCGGAGGACCCGGGATCATGGAAGCGGGAAATAAGGGTGCTACCCTCTCAAACGGAGTTTCTGTAGGTCTGAATATTGACCTGCCTTTTGAACAGGGGAACAACTCTTTTATCGATCCCGACAAAAATCTCAATCACCGTTATTTTTTTGTCAGGAAAGTCATGTTTGTCAAATACGCTCAGGGCTTTGTAGTCATGCCCGGTGGTTTTGGAACCCTGGATGAATTGTTTGAAGTCCTCACCTTAATTCAAACCAAAAAGATTTCGGCTGTACCCATCGTTTTGTTTGGAGAAAAGTATTGGTCGGGTCTCATTGACTGGATAAAAAACACTTTGATTGCCAATGGGAAGGTATCAGAAATAGACCTTGATCTGTTTTTGGTCACCGAAGACATTGAAGAGGCCATCAATTACATCAACGGATTTTACAGTGGAGATCGCTCGAAGGATCTGCGTCCCAACTATCAGTTGGATTAATCCGGACTCCCTGCCATTTTTATCATCTGAGGTCCAGGTTTTCTCCATACGCCTGTCAAAAATTCAGCTAAAACTCACTCATACTGCCACTTTGGCCTTTATTTTTGTCCAATAAATCATTGGACAGAAATTTGATGTATCATGGTTGAATCCGATGGCCAGAGCATGTAATATACCGGCATTCGGATTTATTCGATTAAAAAAAATACACAACCATGACATTAGAGAATTTCACCATAAAGTCACAAGAAGCCATTGTCAAGGCGCAGGAAATTGCGCGGGCCAACGGTCAGCAAACCGTCGACACTCCACATATTTTAAAGGGAATGATGGAGGAGGGAGAAGACGTCATTACGTTTTTATTCAACAAAGCTGGGGTCAACACTCCATCTGTTAAGACCGCTTTGGACAAAGCCGTGCAAAACTACCCAAAAGTAGAGGGAACAGACAAGCTGTATTTATCCAATGACAGCAACAAAGCCATCAATAAAGCCCGGGAGTTGTTGAAGGATTTCGGGGATGAGTACATTTCTGTTGAGTTGCTTTTATTGGCCATTTTGAAGGGGAACGACAAGGGGCAATCCATACTGAAAGAAGCGGGACTGACCGAACAGGTACTCAGGTCGGCCATTTCAGAAATGAGAAAAGGGGGCTCAGTAAAAGACCCTCAGGCGGAAAACCAGTACAATGCTTTAAAAAAATACGCCCTCAATCTCAATGAAATGGCGGAAAGCGGAAAACTCGATCCCATCATCGGAAGGGATGAGGAAATAAGAAGAGTTATGCACATTCTCAGCCGCCGAAAGAAAAACAACCCCATTTTAATAGGAGATCCCGGGGTGGGTAAAACCGCCATTGTCGAGGGCATTGCCTGGAGAATTGTCAAAGGGGACATCCCGGAGAATCTGATCTCGAAAAAAATATACACACTCGACCTGGCATCATTGATTGCCGGGGCCAAGTACAAGGGAGAATTTGAAGAGCGATTAAAAGCGGTCATTAAAGAGGTGACCTCATCCAACGGAGAGGTTATACTGTTCATCGATGAGATTCACACCCTGGTTGGTGCCGGAGGTGGTAGTGGAGCCATGGATGCAGCAAACATTCTAAAACCGGCTTTAGCAAGGGGCGAATTAAGAACCATCGGTGCCACCACCCTGGACGAGTACCAGAAGTTTTTTGAGAGTGACAAAGCACTGGAGCGAAGGTTTCAGAAGGTCACCATCGGAGAACCTGCGGTAGAAGACACCATTTCAATACTCAGAGGCCTCCAGGAGCGATACGAAGTGTACCACAAGATTGAAATTTTAGATGAAGCACTGGTTGCGGCAGCAGAATTATCCGACCGATACATTACCGACCGGTTTTTGCCCGACAAAGCCATTGACCTGATCGATGAGGCCGCAGCAAAGCTCAGGTTGGAACTCGATTCAGTCCCGGAAATAATCGATGAGTGGGACAGAAAAGTCCGTCAGATGGAAATCGAAAGGGAGCACTTTAAAAGGGAAAAAAACGAAAAGCAACTCAATGCCATCAACAAGGAGATAGCCAATGCCAGAGAAAAGCTGGATGAATTAAAATCAGCCTGGCAAAATGAGAAGGAAATCATCGACACCATTCAGGAAATCAGAAAAGACCTTGAGGAACTGGACCTCAAGGCACAGCGAGCCGAACGAGAAAGCAATTACGAACTGGTGGCCAAAATCAGGTACGGTGAGCTCAAGGAAAAAGAAGCCATGCTCAAAGTCGCTGAGGAAAAGTTGCACAACCTTCCGGGGGAGAGAAGATTCACGAAAGACGAAGTTACCGCAAACGACATAGCAGAAGTAGTCAGTCGGTCTACGGGAATACCCTTGAGAAAAATGCTTCAGAGTGAAAAAGAGAAACTTCTCAGCATGGAGAGAGAAATAGGCAAGCGGTTAATCGGCCAGGACGAGGCGGTTAAAGCGGTTTCCGATGCCGTGAGAAGAAGTCGTGCAGGCCTCCAGGACATCAATCGCCCCATAGGGTCGTTTATTTTCCTGGGACCCACCGGAGTCGGTAAAACGGAATTGGCAAAATCTCTGGCCTATGTTTTGTTCGACGATGAAAAAGCGGTCATAAGACTCGACATGAGTGAGTTTCAAGAAAGGCATGCCGTATCCCGTTTAATCGGAGCGCCTCCGGGTTATGTGGGTTACGATGAAGGCGGACAACTCACCGAGGCCGTCAGGCGAAGACCCTACAGTATTGTGCTGTTGGATGAAATCGAAAAAGCGCATCCGGACACTTTCAACATTCTGTTACAGGTATTGGACGACGGAAGACTGACCGACAACAAAGGTCGTGTGGCCGACTTCAGGAACAGTATCATTATCATGACCTCCAATCTGGGCTCGGACATTATTTTGGAC
>SKYC01000180.1 GCA_007128085.1 Saprospiraceae bacterium
CATTCAGCTATTTAAATCTACTCTTAAACTTTAATTCACTATTGCAATTTCCCGCATGGGTCTTTCGCAATTTTTGCGACTTTATTAGAGTTCGCGTTTTTTATTTATAGAACTTAATTGAAATCCTCAGCTAATAATTCACCCTTTCGGCTTTTTTTAAAAAATTGCTGATTATTCAAAAGTATTTTACTTGTCTTTTTTTCTCAGAACTTATTGCTTCCTGCTGCTGTTGCGGCTCTTTGGTCGCAAAATTAATAAATTGTGGCGTCTTCGTGTGTAAATCAACGCATTTCTATTCCTCACCTTCAAATTCAGAAGCAAATACCTTGAGGATGGCCAGAACCGTTTCTTCCTCGAGGTCGGTTCTTCGAACCAGCTCTTCCGGACTGAGTCTCAATACGCTTTTAGCTGTATCACAACCAATTTGCTTGAGTTCCTCAATTACCCACTCTTCCACCTCATCGGAAAACTCTTCCAAATCCACATCGTCCTCGACTTCAAACTCTTCGGCTTCCCTGAAAACATCTATTTCATAACCGGTAAGTGCGCTGGCCAGTTTGATATTGGATCCACCTTTACCGATGGCCAGTGAAACCTGGTCGGCTTTTAAGAATACAGCAATCTTTTTATTTTCCTCGTCAATTTCCATGCTCGATATTTTGGCCGGTGTGAGCGACCGCTGGATATAGAGTTGGAGATTGGTGGTGTAGTTGACGATATCTATATTTTCGCTTTTCAACTCCCTGACGATGCCGTGTATTCTCGACCCCTTCATCCCCACACAGGCTCCTACCGGATCTACGCGATCGTCGTAGGACTCCACTGCGACTTTGGCTCTTTCGCCGGGCAGGCGCACTATTTTTCTGATAATGATCAATCCGTCTTCTATTTCAGGAACTTCCTGCTCCAGGAGTTTTTCCAGGAAGCGTTCATCGGTTCTGGATATGATCACCATGGGGTTGTTGTTTCTCATTTCCACATCCTTGATGATCGCTCTTACCACATCGCCCTTTCTGTAATAGTCGGCGCGTATCATTTCACTTCTCGGAAGGAGGAGTTCATTGCCTGTGGCATCGTCCAGAATGAGTAGTTGTCTTTTGAGTATCTGATGAACCTCACCCACAACAATTTCTCCGATGCGGTCTTTGTACTTGGCGTAAATTTCATCTTTCTCCAATTCCATGATTCTGGAAATCAATGTTTGCCTTGCAGCCATGATGGCGCGCCTTCCGAAATCCTCTAAAAAAATGGCCTCGTAGCAGTCTTCTCCTACTTCGTAATCGCTGTCGATAAGCAGTGCCTCACTGATTGAAATCTGACGATTTTCATCGGTGACCTCACCATCCGGTACGATCTGTCGAACCCGCCACATTTCAAGATCCCCCTTGCCGGGATTGACGATGACGTCAAAATTTTCGTCCGAACCGTATTTTTTCTTGATCAGGGTTCGAAAAACATCTTCCAAAACCCGAACCATGGTCGGGCGATCGATGTTTTTGTCGGTTTTAAATTCCGAAAATGTTTCTATTAAGTTCATTTCAATCAATTAAAATGAGATCAACACCACAGCAGTGTCAATCGATTCAAAATTTATTTCAACTTTTTTCAGCGGTTGATTTTTGCTTTTTTTATTTTTGTCTTTGCCTCCTGTCTCCAGCACAAGGATATTCCCCGCGATTTCCTGAAGTTTCCCCTGAATTTCATCGCCCTCCAGAGTTTTTACTTTGAGTTTTCTCCCCAGGTGCTTGTTGAATTGTTTTAAGTACTTCAGAGGGCGGTCTGTTCCGGGCGATGATACCTCTAATGTGTAGCGCTCGTCCATGAGGTTCTCTGCTTCAATTTTTTCCTCGAGAAACCGACTCAGCTTTTTGCAAATATCAAAAGATACCCCCTCTTCCGAGTCAATATAAACGGAAACCTTTTTAGTTCCCTTAACCTCGATGTCTACTAAAAAGCAATCCCGAAATTCTTCCGCCTTGAATTTGTCTTCAACCTGTGAAGCAATGAAGTCCTCTGTGACCATCTAATTCGTTTAACTAAAAAAAGGGAACACAGGTTCCCTTTCAGAAATCGCCACAAAGGTACATTATTATATATTACCGTGCAAAAAATATTGATTGATGTGATAAAAATGGTGTTATTTTTACAGCTTGGGATTATTTTCGCATTTTTTATGAGGCCGCAAAATGCCTTTTAGTGGATTTGTTCTTTTGACAAAGGGGAGAAAACTCTATCTGCATAGGCTTGTTATAAACTCGAATAAAAAGTAAATACCTACCATGTCAAATTATATTGATTTGCTGGATAAAGCATTGGATCTTGAATTTTTGTCTGCTGACGAGGGCATGGAACTGTTCAAAAATGCTCCTACGACTGAATTAATGGAGGTCGCCCATCGCCTGCGTTTTATCCACAAACCCGATCCTGTAGTGACCTGGATTATCGACAGGAACAGCAACACGACCAATGTGTGTATTGCCAATTGTAAGTTTTGTAATTTTTACCGCAGACCGGGTCACGAAGAGGCCTATGTTACCACCATCGATGAGTACAGAGAAAAGATCGATGAATTGTACGAGTACGGAGGCAATCAACTCCTCTTACAGGGCGGGCATCACCCCGATCTGAATCTGGACTGGTACTGTAAATTGTTCAGAGAGTTGAAGCAACTCTACCCCGATCTCAAATTGCACGCTCTGGGACCACCTGAAATAGCACACATCGCCAAATTGGACAAAATGTCTTATTTCGATGTGCTGAAAAATTTAAAGGAAGCGGGGTTGGACTCTCTTCCGGGTGCCGGTGCTGAAATACTGAGCGACAGGGGTCGGCGTTTGATTTCTCGCGGAAAATGCGGCAGGAAGGAATGGTTGGATGTGATGAGGGCTGCGCATCAGCTGCATATTACCACTTCGGCCACGATGATGTTTGGACACATTGAAACGGACCGGGAGCGAATGGAGCACTTTGAAGATATACGAAAGGTTCAGTCCGAAAAACCGGATGGTGCCAATGGGTTTCTCGCTTTTATTCCGTGGCCGTTTCAGGACGAAAATACCATTTTGAAGAAAATCAAAAGAGCGAGAAATGCCTGTACCGGAGACGAGTATATCCGAATGATTGCCATGAGCAGGATTATGCTGCCCAATATTCCGAACATTCAGGCTTCATGGCTGACCGTAGGCAAGCAGGTCGCACAATTGTGCCTTCACAGCGGCGCCAATGACTTTGGAAGTATTATGATTGAAGAAAATGTCGTTTCAGCTGCCGGAGCAGCATTTCGTTTCACCGCTGAGGGCATTCAGGAATCTATCAGAGAAGCGGGTTTTGAACCGAGACTCAGAGATCAGGAATACCAATTCAGGGAGCTGCCTGAAAATATGGTCCAGCAAATACTGGATCGCGAAAACATGATTGTCGATTGAGTCAAGTGCGGAACCGATGAATGCGAATTGTTTTGAACGGAAACGAATCGGAATACTGCGTGATTAGACGCCTTTTTTCCGTTAGTAAATGGCGGTTTAGAAAAATGATTGACCTATGAATGTATATACGGGACTTGTGAAAAAGGCCGCGGGAAAAATTCGGGAAATGACGGGTAATTTTCAACCTGAGGTGGCTTTGATTACCGGTACCGGGCTGGGTGATATCGCCTCAGCCATGGAGGTAGAGTTCAAAATTCCCTACTCGCAAATTGAAGGTTTTCCTCTTTCTACTGTACAGAGTCACCGCGGAGAAATGTTGTTTGGGCATCTCAATGACTTGCCCATCCTGGTGTTTTCCGGTCGGTTTCATTACTACGAGGGATACGACATGAAAGAAGTGACTTTTTCCGTCAGAGTGATCGGAGAGCTGGGAGTGAGGAAGTTGATGATTTCCAATGTCAGCGGTGGAATCAATGCCGATTACGAAGCGGGTGATGTCGTTTTTCTGAAAGACCACATCAATTTGTTCCCGGAAAATCCGTTGAGAGGTGAAAATTTCGAAGCCTGGGGTCCGCGTTTTCCGGATATGAAGGACACCTACAACAGAGGTTTAAACAAAAAGTGCATGTCGGTGGCAGAGAAGTGTGGTTTGAAGGCCCACGAAGGGGTTTATGTGGGGTTTCCCGGACCCAATCTCGAAACCCCTGCGGAATACGTTTTTTTAAATAAAATCGGTGGGGATTTGGTGGGAATGTCCACCGTGCCGGAAGTCCTTGTCGCGAAGCATATGGGGATATCCGTCCTCGTTTTTTCCCTGGTGAGCAACAAGTGTTTTCCGCCCTCTGAGATAAGAGAAACTTCCATTGAGGACGTAATCTCAGTAGCCGAAAAAAAATCTCCCTTACTCCGGAAAATGGTTGAGAAAACCATTGCCCTATTTTCAAAAGAGAAAATTGTCTAGTTAAATTGACCCCATGACAAAAGAATACAGAAGCGACGGGATACTCCGCGTAAGGGGAGCAAGAGACCACAACCTGAAAAATATAAATGTCGATATCCCACTGAATCAATTGACCGTGATTACCGGAGTCAGCGGGAGTGGGAAATCTTCACTTGCCTTCGATACCATTTACGCCGAGGGACAGCGGAGATATATGGAAACTTTTTCCGCTTACGCCCGCCAATTTATCGGCAATATGGAACGCCCGGATGTGGAATCTGTAGACGGTTTGAGTCCCGTTATCTCTATTGAGCAAAAAACCACGGCATGGAACCCCAGATCTACGGTGGGTACGGTTACAGAAGTTTACGATTTTCTGAGACTGTTGTACGCCAGGATCGGACAGGCAAGGTCTTACCTGAGTGGAAAAAGAATGCAGAAATACACCGAAGATCAGGTCATTGATCTGCTCGTGGAAAAATTCCATCAGCAGGCTGTCACTATCCTGGCTCCTGTGGTCAGAGGTAGAAAAGGGCACTACAGAGAACTTCTGGAGCAGATTCGAAAACAGGGCTACACAAAAGTGAGGATCAATGGAACAGTGACCGCACTCAAGGTCGGGATGAAACTCGATCGATACAAAACCCACAATATCGAAGTGTTGATCGACCGGTTAAAAGTGCCGGAAGAGAGAAATTCCCGACTTACTGAATCCATCCGTATTGCCATGGATATGGGAGACCAAACCCTTTTTGTCCTGCTCGAAGACGGTGAGCTGCTGCCATTCAGTAAGGAATTGGTCGATCCGGAAACGGGCTTGTCATACGAAGAGCCCTCTCCCAATACTTTTTCTTTCAACTCACCTTACGGTGCCTGTCCGGAGTGTAAGGGTTTGGGAAAGTTGCACAAAGTGGATATCAATAAAGTCGTATCCGACCCTTCACTGTCAATCAATAAGGGGGGGATTGCTCCCCTGGGGGAGTACAGAGAAAATTCAAATTTTAAAGAAGTCAGGTCACTGTCCAAAAAACACGGCTTTTCAATGGTGAAACCCATAGAGGACATTCCCGAGGAAAAGCTGAACATCATCCTGTACGGAGATAGTGAAAGAAGGAGTAGGGGAAAGGTAAAATGGGGCAAACATATCAAAACCCACGGTGTCTTTGGATTGATAGAAAAGTGGCACAAAGATACCGGATCGGAAAAGATAAGGCAATGGGCGGAGACCTATATGTCGATTGACTGGTGTCCCTCCTGTAACGGGAGTCAGCTGAAAAAAGAATCATTGCACTTTTTTGTAGATGAAAAAAATATAGCCGATCTGGCTGCCATGGACCTCGAAGATCTCCATTTGTGGCTGTCAGAGCTCAACCCTAAACTAGACAATCGATCGCGGGCAATTGCATCTGAGTTAGTTAAGGAAATCAGAGAAAGAGTGAGCTTTTTGAAACTGGTAGGCCTCGGGTATCTCACTCTGAACCGCCGTGCAAATACACTTTCCGGTGGGGAGTCGCAGCGAATCAGGTTGGCCACTCAAATTGGATCTCAACTCACGGGAATCACCTATGTACTAGACGAGCCCTCCATTGGACTGCACGCCAGCGACAATGAAAAGCTGATTCGCTCCCTGAAGGATTTGAGAGATCTCGGAAATACCATTTTGGTGGTTGAGCACGACAAAGACCTGATGCTGGCTTCCGACTTCATTATTGACCTGGGGCCTGAGGCCGGCAAAAAAGGAGGGGAAGTCATCGCCTCCGGCAGTCCGAAGCAAGTGATGGAGAGTAAGAAGGGGCTGACAGCTCGATACCTCGCAACAAAAGAAACCGACCTGAACAGCAGCAAAGAGCGGGTGGGCAGTGGAAGAGTCTTGCGTTTGGAGGGAGCTGAGGGCAACAATCTGAATGAGGTTGACCTCGAGATTAGACTGGGTACATTTACCTGTGTTACAGGGGTGTCAGGCAGTGGAAAATCCACGCTTATCAATGAAACCCTTTATCCCATTTTGCGTCAGCACTTTTACTCTTCGGTAAAAATGCCTCTCCCATACAGAAAGATTGAGGGAATGGAGCATCTCGACAAAGTAATTGAAATTGACCAATCTGCCATCGGCCGAACCCCGCGATCCAATCCGGCTACTTACACGGGCGTATTTACACCCATACGCAAATTGTTTTCAGATACGCCCGAGGCCAAAATCAGAGGATACAAAGCGGGAAGATTTTCTTTCAATGTAAAAGGAGGGCGCTGTGAGACCTGTCAGGGAGCCGGGAAGAAAACCCTTGAAATGAACTTTTTACCGGATGTGTTGGTGGACTGTGAGAGCTGTATGGGGCAGAGGTACAATCGCGAAACCCTTGAAATTACTTATCGGAAAAAGAACATCAAAGAAGTACTAGACATGACCATCACCGAGGCGTGTGAATTCTTCTCGGCCATTCCAAAAATATTCAGAATTCTCAGTATGATAAAACGGGTGGGACTGGGATATATAAAATTGGGTCAGGCGGCTCCAACGCTTTCGGGAGGCGAAGCCCAGCGGGTGAAACTGGCCGAAGAGCTTGCAAAAAGGTCTACCGGAAACACGCTTTATATTTTGGATGAACCCTCAACCGGATTGCACTACGAGGACGTCAGGAAATTATTGGATATTCTGCACGAACTGGTGGACAAGGGGAATACCGTCATCGTCATTGAGCACCAAACAGACATCATCCTGAATGCAGATTGCATCGTGGATCTCGGGCCGGGGGGTGGAAAAAACGGGGGTGACATTATGTTTCAGGGGCCACTGAAAGACCTCCTGAGAAAGAGGAAGAACCTGACGGCTCAGTTTTTGAAAAACAATTGATCTCCCACAACCCCGGGGCGACCCAGATTTCCATGTCGTTTCCATTCTCCTGACATCGCTGTGCTCTACAATCTGGAAGATTTATTTTTTCTTTAGGCATTTTTAGCTTATATTTAGGTCATATTTGATTGTATATGGCAAAAACCGATAACCGACATCAGGAGGGCAATTACAAGTTCAATGAACTAAAGCTCTATTCGTCCACAGAGTGGCTGGCCGATAACAAAAAGAAATACCGACAAGTATTTGACAGGTATTCCACGTCGTATATTTACGTCGAACTGAGTTTTTACAATAAATTATTTGACCGGGAAAACTGGGATCTCAAGGTCGATCTCAGGTGTTTCAGCACCCGGGGCAATGGCAGCGAAATGTGCCGTCTCTCCATTGTGAGAAAGGTGAGCAAATTTGATCCGTTGGTATACGTCCGGGAAGGCTGGGGAAATAAGAAAAAGGGAGTGTTCTGGAAGAGGGGTACTTATTATTGGGAAGTTTATTTTGACGGGGTGAAAGTGGGTACCAAATACTTTTATGTCGAAGACTCGGGAAGGGAAGTAGACCAGCACAATAACTCTTATCTGGAGGTTCAATCACTCAAGTTGTACGAGGGAAAATTCGATGATATCCCGGAGGAAGGCCGTTCTTATTATCAAAAATTCCACAAGAACAAAACGCGCTACATCTATGCCGATATAGCATTTAAAAATAAATACATTCAGAGGGATTGGCAGTGTGAACTATTTGTCAAGTTCTACAACCAGGCGAGGGAACTAAAAGGTCAGGTGGTGCGCCTCAGGACTGTTCGGAAGGACGAGGATGAATTCAGTATTACAGCGGGTTGGGGTTCCAATGTCAGCGGCTCGTGGAGGGCGGGAAAGTATACACTTGAGGTGGTTTTTTTCGATCAGTTGCTGGCTGTTTTGCCCTTTGAAGTGGGCGACGAATACGAAGCGGGGGTCGGAGTGGTGCAGTTTCCCATACCTGGATCTCAGGGCTTGTTCCAGCCGGCCGACGACATCAACGGTACTTTTGACGAACTGATGGAACAGATGGATGCCCTGATCGGCCTGGATGAGATAAAGAAAAAAGTTAGGGAGCACGCCCGTTACATCAGATTCCTGAAACTTCGCAAGCAAAAGGGGTTTAAGGAAAAAGACAGCATCAATGTCCATTCTGTTTTTATCGGCAATCCTGGAACCGGAAAGACGACGGTAGCAAAAATGATGGGGCGCCTGTACAAAAAAATGGGACTGCTGTCCAAGGGGCATGTATACGAAGTAGACCGCGTGGATTTAGTAGGGGAGTACATCGGACAGACGGCACCCAAAGTCAAGGAAGCCATTGAAAAAGCCAGAGGGGGAGTTCTCTTCATCGATGAAGCATACGCTCTGGCCAGGGTCAATGACGACAGCAAAGACTTCGGTAGAGAAGTCATTGAAATTCTGGTGAAGGAGATGTCGAACGGAAAGGGAGACCTGGCGGTAATCGTTGCGGGCTATCCCAACGAAATGAAGTATTTTATGGACAGCAATCCCGGGTTGAAGTCGAGATTTAAACACATTTTTAAGTTCGAGGATTACCTGCCCGGAGAGTTGCAGGCCATTGCGAGATATGCAGCCGAAGAGAAAGAGGTAGAACTCAATGAAAAGGCAGGGGAAGTGATCGATAAAATCATTATCGATGCCTATAGAAGTCGTTCAAGGTCTTTTGGGAATGCCCGTTTTGTGTACGATTTGGTGGAAAAAGCCAAGGTCAATCTCGGATTGAGGATCATGGCCACCGAAAATGCTTTAGAGCTACCGATGAAAGAGTTACAAATTATTTCGGAAGAGGATGTTTCGGGTATAAACCTCGAGGGTACACGCAGAAGGCCGAATATACCGGTAGATGAAGCGCTGTTGAGGGAAGGCCTGGATCAGTTGGATGAATTGATCGGTATTGAAAACATCAAAAAGGAAATATACGAATTGGTCGATTTGGTTCGCTACTACAGGACTGTTGGAAAAGACGTATTGAACAGACTTTACCTCCATACCCTTTTTGTAGGAAATCCCGGAACGGGAAAGACGACCGTAGCCAGAATTCTGACCCGGATTTACAAGGCACTGGGAATTTTGGAGAGGGGACATATGGTGGAAACCGATCGACAAGGCCTGGTCGCGGGATTTGTAGGTCAGACCGCACTCAAAACGGCCGAAAAAATTGATGAGGCACAGGGTGGTGTCCTGTTTATCGATGAAGCCTACTCACTCAGCGGAAGTTCATTTGCAGGAGGGGATTTTGGCAGTGAAGTCATTCAAACCATACTCAAGAGAATGGAAGATGGCAGGGGAGAATTTTTTGTGTTTGCGGCGGGATATCCCGACAATATGGAAAGCTTTTTGAAGGCCAATCCGGGCTTGCACTCGCGCTTTGATAAAGCCTTAAAGTTCGAGGATTACAGTCCATCTGAACTCTTTTTGATTGCAGAGAAAATGATAGCAGACGAAGGACTTGAGATCAGCAGTGAAGCCAAGAGTCATTTAAAGGACTACATGGCATTTTTGTACGATATGAGGGACAAGTATTTCGGAAATGCGCGTACGGTGCGTACGCTTATTTCCAATGTCATCAAGAACTACAATTTGCGGCTGGCAAAAACTCCTGAGGCGCAAAAAAGTAAGTTGCCACCCCATCAAATTCAAATGGAGGACGTCAAAGCGTTGAAGATGACCAAAGAGTCCATGACTTTTACGCGCAGTGCGATCGGGTTTAAAAAATAATGGGTAGGTCCGCTGGATTTACTGAAGCCTGAAATCAATGGTAATGGTCCCGCACTGGCGGTCGACATTTGAGGGTGTAAAGCGAAACCTTTCCGCACTTTCAATGGCTTTTCTCCTCAGATCTCCGTCGGTAGTCGTCGATCCTCTTTGGGTATATTCAGCAGAAGTCACATTGCCTTCCGCATTGACGCAGACGCGCACAACCACTCTTCCCGTTTTCTGAGAATTGTCTCTGATAGAAGGTTCAAATAGCACACCGCGATCTCCGAGCCCCCCGCCGACCATACCACTTCCGGTGCTGATGCCTTCCAGCCTGCTCGCATCGGGATCCCCATCAATATCACCCTGATTGCCGGCTTGACCGGTTTCTCCACGCCCACCTCCGAGAAGTTCTCCAAACTGCTTTTTTGTTTCTTCGTATTCTTCTTGTTTTTTCTGAGCTTCTGCCTCCGCTCTTCTGCGTTCAGCCTCAACAGCTTCTCTTCGCTCCCTCTCAGCTTGTTCCTGTCGTCTTCTCTCGGCATCCTCCTTTTGACGCTCCTGTTCCTGTTGTTCGCGCAAGTTAATTTCCGCCTCTTCTTCAGTGGTCAGTATATTGTCGTCGGGTGCAGGTGGAGCTGCTTCGGCAGCTTCGGATTCTGTGGATTCAGCCTGGGATGGGGGAGTGGGTTCTGTTTCTTCTTCCTGCTGGGTATCGGGAAGGTCATCGCCATCTCCTACCTCCGGCATACCAAAACTCACCAAAATTCCCTCTTGTCCGGGAGGTGGGTAGGTATAAGAGAGGATGGGAAGAAATAAGATCAGTACAAGCAAAAGCGCGTATCCTATGCTGAACCACATTCCTCTTTTCTTGTCCTCTTTTTCTTTTTCCTCTGAACTCATAATCGCTTGTTTTAAGCAAAAAGAATTCCACTATCGGGTTCGATCCACCATAATGGTATTCACTCTCATTCTGTATGCCAGATCCAATACATCAACTACATGTTCGATTTTAGCTGATGGGTGAACCGTCACTGCCACGGTATACCTGCTCACACCCCTTCTTTGATCCGCTTCGGATCTGAAGGCGCGCTGCAATTGATTGAGGCTGACTGTTTCTCCGTTGTAAACGATATTGCCAGCCTGTGTAATATTGATTTGAGAAGGATCAGTAGTTACTGTCGTTCTCGTCTCGGTCCCGGGAAGCTTCAGATTCAATGCGTTCGGTACAATCAGTGAAGACGTCAGCATGAAGAAAATGAGCAGCAGAAAAATAATGTCTGTCAGCGATGACATTTGAAACTGTGCTGAAACCTTGTTTTTCTTTTTAATTCCCATGCTATGACTTTCTTGGTTGTGTTGCAATGATGGCTCTTGCCTGCAATCGATTGGCCATTCTCGTCACATCGATTACTTCACTCCAGTTCACTCCTTTTTCAGCAACGATGGTAATCGTCGCATTGTGCCGGTTCTCACTTTCCTGTATGGCCGTTCTCACCGCTCCCTCCAGGGCCGCTTTGGAAACTGCCCTTCCATTCAGATTCAAGCTCCCGTCCATATTAATGGCCACGATGACATCGGTGGGAGCTACGGTCTTGGCATCGGACTCGGGTAAATCGACATTGATTTGCACCAGAGAGGATGTCAGCATAAAGAAAATGAGCAACAGAAATATAATGTCTGTCAGTGATGACATACTGAATTCCGCAGATACTTTCGACCTTTTTTTCAATCCCATGATTCAATTATTCTGTTGGCTCCTGTAATAAGTCCAAAAACTCCATGGTGGTGCGCTCCATCTTAAATACGACTTTTTCAACATTGGCTACCAATAGGTTGTAACCTATAAACGCCAAAATTCCGATAAAAAGTCCCACAGCCGTGGTTATTAATGCCTGATAAATTCCTCCGGCCAAAACATCCGGGGTTACGTTTTGCTCTGTTGCCATGCGGTAAAATGCGATGATCATACCTGTAACGGTTCCAAAAAAACCAATCATCGGAGCAGCCCCTGCAATACTGGCCAGGGTAGACAGGTTTTTCTCCAGCTTAAATACCTCGAGATTACCTACGTTTTCAATGGCCGCATTGATGTCTCTGACTGGTTTCCCAATCCTCAGTAAACCTTTTTCTATCATTCTGGAAGCCGGAGAGTCATTGGTCTGACAAAGCAGTTTTGCTTCTTTGATGTTGCCGGACTGTACCCTCACTCGTATGTTGTCGATAAAAGTTTCATCCACTTTAGACGCACGCTGAATGGTGAAGTACCGCTCTACGAAGATGTATATCGCAATGATGGAAAGTACCACCAATATCGATACTATGGCAATTCCCAAGGGACCGCCCAATAAAATTAAATCCATCAAACTTTGACGTTCCGCTTCTGCTTCGGCAGGCTCCTGGATTAAAAAGAACAATAAATTTTTCATAAGGCCAATATTCAGATTTAAAGTTAATTAGATATTACAAACACGAAGGTATTAAAAAAAAGTATAATTTGTAGCGATTAATGATTAACAAATTTCTAAAAAAATTCCTTTCGGCTTTATTGGCGGTTCAACACCAAAATGGATTCTGCTGTGAGGGAGGGGCGAATTCTTTCAGAACAAAACCCTTCGATGCCTTTGCACCGAATGAATAATTGAGGAATAGTGAGGCATCGAACAATCTGAAATACAGAACATACGACCCACGATCGCAAATCGCACTGTCGGATTACCTGTGAAGTCTTTTAAGCTTTTGTTTGAAATCACCGGATCGATAAAAATTTAATGACTGAAAGTTAATGAACTTTTGATCCTGCAGAAATATTACACATGATGACTTAAATTATCCGGATTTTTTGTACATTCCTGACGAAAAAAAGATTCAAATAGGTCGCGCAGAATTTGCTTTGGTAAAGTGAAGGGCAAAAAGGGTGGGCTGAATATTCAAAGAGAAACGGGAAGTGGGTGGAATAGGTGATTTAAAGTCGACAGTTTTACGGAAGGAATAAAATTTATACAGATGATAATAAAAAAGATAGCCGTGTTGGGCAGTGGAGTTATGGGGTCGGCCCTGGCCTGCCACTTTTCGAATTGCGGATTTGAGGTATTGTTACTGGACCGTGTACTGCCCGGTGATGAGGATGAAAAAAATCCCCTGGTGAGAAACAAAGTGGTCAATCAATCCCTTTCAGATACAGTAAAATCCAAACCGGCACCTTTGTACATCCGGAGTTTAAGTGAGTACATCACAACGGGAAATTTTGAGGATGACCTCAGTAAGATTTCCGACTGCGACTGGGTGGTAGAGGCCATAGTCGAAGACCTGTCCATTAAACAAGGTCTTTTTGAAAAGGTCGAAAAGTACCGGAAGAAAGGCAGTCTGATCACCACCAACACTTCGGGCATCCCCATTCATATGTTGTCTCGGGAGAGATCAGAGGATTTTAGAAAACATTTTCTAGGCACCCATTTTTTCAATCCCCCGCGCTACTTGCGGTTGTTGGAGATTATCCCCGGTCCCGATACGGAAGAGGAGGTGACTGAATTTTTTATGCGTTTCGGAGACCGATACCTGGGAAAGGAGACCGTGCGCTGCAAGGACACCCCTGCTTTTATTGCCAATCGAATAGGGGTGTTTGCTATGTCGGATATCTACCGGCTCACCAAAAAACTCGGACTGGATATAGCGACGGTAGATAAACTCACAGGGCCCGGCCTGGGCAGGCCGAAAACAGGGACTTTCAGATTGGGTGATCTCGTGGGGCTGGATGTCGCGGCCAAGGTGCTGGCCGGAATGCGCGAGAATTGTCCGGAGGACGAAATGCTTCGGGAATTGGAATTGCCCGGTTTTATGGAGCACCTAATCGATAAAAATTACCTAGGAAACAAAACAGGACAGGGGTTTTACAAAAAGACAAACGAAAAGGACGAGAACGGAAAAACGGTTATTTTAGCCCTGAACCTGAATACACTGGAATATGAAGAAAGCCCCCGGCCAAAACTTGAAAGTCTGTCCGTCTCCAAACAGATCGAGAATGATGCAGAGCGGGTAAAGGCCCTTTTTGAAAAGACGGATGAAGGAGGCCGGTTAATCAGAAAGTCACTGTTGCGATTGATGGCCTATTCCTCGGCGAGAATTCCCGAAATTTCGGATCACATATACAGCGTGGACAATGCCATGAAATCGGGATTCGGATGGGGATTTGGACCCTTTGAATATTGGGATATCCTGGGTTTTGAAAAAGTGACCTCCGAATTAAAAAAAGAGGGTTTGCCGATAGCCGGATGGATTAAGACCATGGAGAAAGATGGTGCGAACCGGTTTTATAAAAATGAAAAGGGAACCCGCTTGTACTACGATCTTCAAACCCGGGATTACCTTCCCATCCCCGGCCAGGAGCAATTTGTCATACTGGACAATTACAGACATCAAACTCCGGTGTATAAGAACGATGAAGTGACCCTACACGACATTGGGGATGGCGTGTTGTGCCTGGAGTTTCAATCCAAGAGCAACGCCATAGGAGAGGGCATACTCAATGGATTGTTGGAATCTGTTCGCATAGCCGAAGAAGATGGATGGAAAGGGTTGGTGATCGGCAATCAGGCCACCAATTTTACGGTGGGAGCCAATCTGATGTTGGTGGGAATGATGGCGTTTCAGCAGCAGTGGGACGAACTGTTTTACGCGGTGAAGACCTTTCAGAATGCCAATATGCGGTGTCGTTACTCTTCTGTTCCGGTGGTGGCTGCCACTCAGGGTTACACTTTTGGTGGTGGCTGTGAAATGCTCATGCATTGCGATGCAACTGTAGCTGCAGCTGAGTCCTATATCGGATTGGTGGAGGTAGGAGTGGGTTTGTTGCCCGGAGGGGGTGGAACCAAAGAGTTTGCGGTGCGGCTTTCGGACTCCTTTTTTGTAGGAGACGTTCAGATGCCCTCCCTAATAAAACAGTTCAAGACGCTGGCAATGGGGGAAGTGGCCACCTCGGCAGATCAGGCTTTTGAAAAAGGGTATTTGCTGCACAGTAAAGACAAAAGGGTGCTCAATGTCAAGCGAAACATAAGTGAGGCCAAAAGAGAGGTGCTCCACAGAGCGGACAATTATCTGCAACCCCGACCGAGAAAAGATATCACCGTGTTGGGTAGGGGAGGACTAGCTACTCTTTATACAGCAGCCAATGAAATATTTAAGGGGCATTTCGCCAGCGAGCACGATATTAAAATCGCCAAAAAAATCGCCTGGGTACTCTGCGGTGGTGACTTGACAGGTACGCCCCGGGTGGATGAAAATTATTTGATAGAAATTGAAAGAGAGGCTTTTCTGAGTCTGTGTGGGGAACAAAAAACCATGGAGCGCATTCAGCATATGCTGGAAAAAGGGAAGCCACTGAGAAATTAATATTGTAAAAGGGGACAAGTGCAAACGCAAATTCCCCTTGTGAGCAAATGAATCTGAACGATTCGAGAACGCTTAGTCTTTAAAAAAAATTAGAAAAATGCAGGAAGCATATATTGTAGCCGCCAGACGGACGGCAGTGGGTAAAGCCAAAAAGGGTGGATTTAGAAATTTCAGATCGGATGATTTGGCTGTAGAAGTCATAAAGAGCTTAATAAGCGATATATCCAATTTGGATGTTTCAAAGATCGATGACGTCATTGTGGGTTGTGCCAATCCCGAAGGAGAACAGGGATTGCAAGTAGGCCGCCAGATTGCCCTGCGGGCACTGGGAAAGGAAGTGCCGGGCATTACTATTAACCGCTACTGTGCATCGGGCCTGGAGGCAATTGCTATCGCCACGGCAAAAATAAAAGCGGGCATGGGAGAAATCTATATAGCCGGGGGGACGGAGAGCATGAGTATGATTCCGATGACGGGCTATAAACTGGCCCCAAATTACGAAGTCGCCAAGAACACCCCGGACTACATCATCAGTATGGGTTTGACCGCTGAGGCAGTGGCCAAAAAGTACGGGGTTTCCAGAGAAGATCAGGATGCGTTTGCTTTGAAATCGCATCAAAATGCTGCAAAGGCCATTGATTCCGGTTGGTTTGAAGAGCAAATCGTACCCATCGAAGTGCCCTCTGTAGAAGTGAAAAACGGAGAGAGGTCAGAAGAGGTACACACGGTAAAAACAGATGAGGGGGTGCGAAGAGACACCTCTTTAGAAGCCCTTGGAAAATTAAGGCCGGTTTTTGCCAATAAGGGCAGCGTGACCGCAGGGAATTCAAGCCAAACTTCTGACGGTGCGGCTTTTACACTGGTGATGAGTGAGCGCATGATGAAAGAACTCGGGCTCGAACCCATAGGGAGATTGGTGAGCTGCGCAGTGGGAGGGGTGGACCCGCTGTATATGGGTATAGGGCCCTGTGTTGCTATACCTAAAGCTTTGAAGGCTTCAGGCTTGGGCCTCAGCGACATTGATTTGATCGAGTTGAATGAGGCTTTTGCGGCCCAATCACTCGCAGTCATTCGGGAAGCCGGACTCAAGCCGGAAATCGTCAATGTAAACGGGGGCGCGATTGCGCTTGGGCACCCGCTGGGATGCACCGGTGCCAAACTCACCACTCAGGTATTGTACGAACTCAAGAGAAGAAATAAAAGATACGGTATGGTTACAGCTTGCGTGGGCGGTGGACAGGGTATTGCAGGTATTTTGGAGCGGTATTAATAACCTGAGTTCGATTATTCTAACTCGCATAAAAATTTATAAATCAATGTTTTGCAAATATTGTAAAACTAAAACTAAATTAATGTACCTTATTTTTTAACTTTTTTGTCTTTTGATAGCTCACTTTTCATAGAATTCCTCCCTATACGTCGTTCCTTTTTCTTGATTTATCTCGATAAATCTTCAAAAAAGCGCCTAGTATAGGGAGTTTTCTAAGAATTATGCGTCGCGATAATAATCGAACTCAGGTTAATATGATCCCGTACGCTACTCTGTGCTCTCTCTCCACCAACAAGTTGCCGCGCCCCCAACTCGCCGTGCCCCCTCGCCAATAAATTGGGAGCACAGCAATTTATTGGCGGGTTGGTGGGGGACGCGTGCGGTGAGAATAACTTTGCGGACTTTGACAGACAGAAAAATAAAAGTGAATCTTTGTTCCCGGCAGAAAGTAGAGCAGCAATTGAAATTAATACACCTGACCACTTCAGCAGCCGATCCTTGGCTTTAGAATCCGAGATTAGGAAAAACCGAGCAATAAAAAAAGGAAGCTATTGAGCTCAGACCCATGGAGAAAGTAGGTGCCCTTCGGAAGAATTAACAGACTCAAAAATTACTGGTGGCTGCGGTCCTGCTCGCTTTTCTCAGTATTACTTTCTTTTTCCTTAGTAGCTTCTTTTATTTCGCTTTGACTGTCCTTGTCAAGCGTTTTTTTTTCTTTGGCCACATCCTCTTTCATCCCGGTTTTGATCTCTTCTTCAATAGTGGCGCGGGCGCTGTTGAATTCGCGCATACCTTTGCCAATACCTCGCATCAATTCCGGAATTTTTTTCCCGCCGAACAAAAGAAGGATGGCAAGGAAAACGATCAAAAACTCATAGCCTCCAAGGGGCAGTAAAAATACCGTTGCTAATTCAATCATGATTTGCTATTTGAGCCACAAAGATAAGACGTTTGTTCGACAATTGTATCAAAAAAAACAGGGCATCAATTCAGAGTTATTTTTTTAGACCAATTTCCCTCAGCCTTTCATCCAGATATTCTCCGGCGGTAATGGGCTCGTATTGCAGCGGATTTTCACCGGTAACACAGGATTCCAGACAGCTCAGATCCATGGTACTTCTCGGATGCAGGAAAAAAGGAATGGATAACCTGGGCATGTGCCATTGCTCTCTGGGTGGGTTGACCACCCTGTGTGTAGTGGATTTTAAATAATTGTTGGTCAGGCGCTGCAGCATATCGCCCACATTGATCACAATTTCATCGTCTTCGGGTACGATGTCCATCCACTTATCTTCTTTATTCAGGAGTTGAAGTCCTCCTGCTGAGGCTCCGACGAGGAGGGTAATCAGGTTGATGTCTTCGTGCATTTCAGCCCTGATAGCAGATTCGGGTTCAGTCGTGATGGGGGGGTAGTGAATGGCCCTCAAAATGCTGTTGCCGTTGTGTATTTTTTGGTCAAAAAAATCATTTTCTAATTCGAGGTGATCCGCTATGGCCCGCAACAGTTCTCCTCCCGCTTTTTCAAATTGCCGGTAGAGTTCTCGCCCTAAGTCGGTAAATTCCGGCATTTCAGTTACGTGGACATTTTCAGGGTATTCTTTTTTTATGGGGTCCCCGTCCGTTACCACCTGGCCGATTTGAAAAAACTCCTTCAGATCGCCCACTTTGCTGTGTTTGGCGTGTTCCTTTCCAAAGGAGGTGTATCCCCTCTGTCCGGCACCGCCCTCTACCTCGTACTTCCTTTTAAACGCCTCTGATCGTGCAAAAAAGGCCTTGGCAGCAGTGTAAAAATCGTCGATCAGCTTTTTGGGAACGCCGTGATTGACCACCCCGACAAACCCTATACTGTGAAACGCATCGCCCAGTTTTTTGACAAAGGCCTTTCGCTTTTCTTCATTTCCCGAACTGTAATCACTTAAATCCACCAGAGGTATGCTTCTGTCTCCCATTTTATAGTATTTTTTTGCTAAGATACAAAAATCAAAAAATATTCCAATTTTGCTGTTTTCTCACGGTGTATGAAATAACCATCGACTTTGGTTTGTATTTTTTTAACCCCGGGTCAAAAATCCCTGATCTCCTGTATAAAGAACTCTTCAAGTCTGGCGAGGGTGTGCTCATCGGCGTAGATGTCTCTCGCTATTTTCCCGCGATCGAGAATGACTATTCTGTCGCAAAATTCAGCGATATGACCCAGGTCGTGGCTGGATACCACCACGGTCGTATCGGTATTTTTATTTAAGTGGGTTAAAAGAGTCCTCAACTCGTATTGAGTGGAGGGATCCAGGTTGGAAAAGGGTTCGTCCAAAATGAGCAATTTGGGTTTGCCCAGCATGGCTCCGGCCA
>SKYC01000146.1 GCA_007128085.1 Saprospiraceae bacterium
AATCTGACCGCAAGGGGCGGACAATTACTTCATCTGCCTCCAAAGTGGCTCTCCTCAATTCTATTTCCAGATAAACCTCCCGACCACTGGTCACCAAAAAATTGCGAACCACCCTGGTTTCATACCCCAGATAAGTCAGCTCGATGGTCTGCCTGCCCAGGGGTACATCTCTGAGTTCAAATCTACCTTCCAGGTCCGTGGCGGTGCCCACATATGAATCTGCACTCTCGAGTACAACAGCAGCTCCGGTTAAGGGTTGCTTATTACTCTGGTCAATCACCACTCCTTTTACGGTTTGTGTGCCGCTCTGCCCCATGCCCAAACAGGGCAGGGAAAACAAAAGCCCTAAGCAGGCCAGTTTAATGTAGACGTCCATGTTTTATTTTTTTGATTTTCGCTGAATCCTAAAAGTATGATCCCCCCAAATGTAAAAAGAAAAAAGCAATTCAAATAAAGAGTGGGAATATATGAACCCCGCTGATTTCATCCGTATAAACGCTCTCCGTGAGTATGCCTCTGTTTTCTGTGTTACTCTGTGGTGAGTTCAACTCTGAGTCATCATTTCAATAGGCCAAATAATAAGTCTCGTCTATTTCCTCTGCGATGATCAAGCATTTCCAAAGCAGTATAAAAAAACCAGCCGGTGAGTTTACCCCCTACCTGAAATGCCGAACTAAAAATTAAATGCCTACCTTTAGGCAGCATTTTTTTTGTATCCCCGGTCTTAATACTTTTAACCAACACCCCGGACCATGTCAAAACGAATGAGTAAAAACCACCTTACCCTCTGTTTTTTTCTCTCATTTCTATATTTTTTTTCATTGGGAAGCGTGTCCGGGCAAGATATAACCGGACCGGAATTCATTTGCATCGGTGAGTGTTACGAATATAACTTTAATGTGCCCGATGTGTCTTTCGATGGATTGGATTGGGTTCTGATATCCGCCGATGGAACTGAAGAGTATACATACAGTACGGATTCCGATCAACTGATACTTTGTTTTACACAACAGACTTACGGTGCATACGAACTTTTTGCTTATGACTCTCAGGGCACGGAGTACGGTCCAATGACCATATTCATTACAGAATTCACGCTGATCGACCTGAAAATAGTTTCTCCCGAATCCTGTATGGACCAAAGACCCGACCTTCAAGAGTGTTTCGAAGTTTGTGAGGGCACTCTCGTAGAATTTGAAATCGCCACTCTGCGACCCGAGGAAATCCACTGGGATTTTGGAGGTCACGGTACGATCGTCAGCGAATCTCTCTCTTCCATAATTATCCAATTTGATGAGGGCCCGGGCTCTGGTTTTATCACCTACACTGGCAGTCTGGGTGAGGGATGTTCTTTTGAGGGCGGGTATTGTATCGAAGTTTTCGAGCGGCCTACCGCCGGTTTCACCACCCAACCCGAAAGCGTAAATGACACCATCGTTGTTTGTCGGAACCAAGCAGTAAAACTACAAAACACCAGTAATACCAACTACATTCAATGGTTTGCTGACAACGGACAATCCTCGGAGGGGGCTTCTTTTCGGGTGGATTTCCCGGAAAGTGGTTTCTACACACTGACTCAAAGGGTCGAGACCACTTGCGATTGCTACAACACCAAAAGTGTGGTGGTTAGGGTTTTGGATGAAACGGCTCCCCTGATTTACTGTCACAGCTCTGTCTGCCAGGGAGATACTGCAGTTTACCGGGCGGATCTCGGATGCGAGCCCTATTTCTGGACTTTTGAAGGAGATGCCGAATTAATTGCGGGAGGCGGTGAAGACGACCCGTATATTGAATTGGTTTGGGAGGGCGGTGAACAGGGCACTGTGAGCATGAGCAACAGTTGTCATGAAGAATGCCCCAATCCCGCATCTGAGGATATCTATATTCTGGGTGATGAAACTGCCATTCAGGGTCCGGTGATTATCTGTGCGGATCGATCGTACAACTATTCCATCCCCCCTTTTAACGGCACTTACATTGACTGGACCATCAGTATTGGTGGGGTCATTTACGGCGACCCTTCCGGAAATGCCATCAGTGCAGCTTTTTCGTCGGGCAGTCAAAATCCCTTCATTGCAGTTACCCTGGAGGATTGCAGCAGGGGGTGCACGCAAGCAGACACCCTTTGGCTCGAATTGAGAGAGGAGTTTTCCATTAGTGGCTCTGTTTTTTTATGTCCTGAGGAAACGGGCCGCTGGGAGGCGAATTCCACAGGTGATTTGGTGGATGTCCATTGGGTCATCATCGATGAACAGGGAGAACAGGTCGCAGAATCTTCCAATCCTTCCGCTACATTTGATTATCCCGGAAATATGCCGGGAAGATACACCGTCATTGCCACCCCAGACAGCGATGTTTTCTGCAATACCACTGCGGAGAGAAACTTTACGGTACACCCTGCACCGGGTTCCATTCCTGAAATTGTCGGAGAGACATTAATTTGTCCTCAAGAACCATACCTCTATTCTGTGGATAAAGGCAGTCCGGGCGAATTCAACTTTCAGTGGCGGGTGATTCAGGGCAGTGATACCACCCTTTTTACCGGTATAGAAGTTTTTGTAAGCTGGGAGACCGGACCCGGGAAGTTCCTGGAGGTACAGGCCATTGATGCATTGACCGGCTGCGAAGGGGAATGGCTGACATTGGAAATAGAAGAAGCCGATGAAATGTCTTGGACGGGAGAACAGAGAGTCTGCAAATTTTCAGAGGAAATATACGAACTCCAGCTACCGGCCGTGAGTAACCGGGCGCCCGACTGGTCCATCTCCAATCCTGATATAGGCGTGATCATCGATTATCCGAGCTCGAGTTCTGTGCGGGTAAAGTGGCACAAAGCGGGAGTTGCCGAACTCCGGGCCAATTACTGTGGATTGAGTTACAGCAGTGAAATAACCGTAGTCGAAGCGCCGGTTCCTGAGATCGAATTGGAGGACGGCCCTCAATGTGGTCTGGATTACTTAACGGCGAGGACCACCGAAAGCTTTGAAAGTTATCAATGGTTCGAGGAGGGAGTACTGCATTGTTTGACAGCAGAATGCCAACTGACCACCGGCAGGTATTTACTAATCGTTGAGGATTCTCTGGGATGCAGGGGAAAAGTCCGCTTTGAGGCAGAACAACCCGATATACCCGAGCTGACCATCGGGAATATCGATCCCGCCGGCATATGCGATGGTGATTCGGTGCGAATAATTGCAGATATATTTGATCTGCCCGGTTTTACTTTTACCTGGTATTTCAATGGCAATCCCCTCCCCTATGATACTGACACCATAGTGGGTACTAACTTTGGGTCATACCGCCTCGTAGCGGTTCAGGACTCCACTCAATGCAGCATCCAATCCGAAGTAGTTGTACTCTGTGAGCATTGTGAACCGGGTTCATTGGTCAATTTTTACTGCGCTCCCGGAGGAGGCGGAGGTTCCGGTGATATAGAATTCTGCGATCCTACTCTGGGATTTCCCCAGGCTATTTACAACAATGCCGGGGCTTGCAGTGACTTCACCTTTTTAGCAACCAACACCGATCTGATAGAGAGCAGTATTCGCTGGATCATCTTCGACCGCGGCAATTCTACGGTACTTTGGGGCGATGAAGTGGATTATTCCTTTTCTCATCCGGGAACCCACCGAGTTCGCGTATATGGACAGGTAATCAACCCCGCCGGCGACACCGTATTTCTGTGTCCCGAAGAATTTAAAGTCCTGGTACCCGCTGCGGTAGACATTAAAAACTCACCTGCCTGTGAAGGAGAGCAAACTTCATTTGAGCCCCTGCTCGGTTTGGGGAGTGGAGTCACTGCGGAAGCCTATCTTTGGAACTTCGGGGATCCCGTAACCGGCGCCTCCAATACTTCTACCGAAGCTGCACCCACTCATATATTTTCAACATCCGGTTTTTTCAATGTACAGCTCACCGTGACTACTTCGGTGGGATGCGATGTTACGGCCCAAAAAACCGTGTGGATCGATCCCTTGCCCGATGCCGGCTTTACATTAGATGCAATCATTTGTAAGGACCAGCCCGTTGAGCCGATCGCCAATTTTGACGGCGGCTTTCACTATTGGTTTTTCAATTATATCAACGAGGATGAAAACTGGCAGGATGAAGGCAACCCCGGTCTATTCAGATACGATTCAGGGGGTACTTATACGGTCAAATTACAAGTGGAAGATTTGATCGGCTGTACCGACGAAAGCACTTTGGATATCCAGGTGTTGGATTTTGACGGAAACCCGGAAATCAGCTCGGACAAAGATTTTCCTCTTTGCCGGGGGGACTGGGCCACCCTCACGGTCGAGGGCACTTTCACAGACTTCCAATGGAGCAACGGAGAGAGCGGTCCGAACCTATTGGCAGTTGAACCCGGAAATTACTTTGTCACACTGACAGACTCAAATGGGTGTACCGAAAGGGCAGGACCCTTTTCTGTGAAATACGAACCGGCTCCGGAGGCTGTAATAGCGGGGCAGGTAGTGGGACTCTCCGAGCTAATTGTCGGCGATACTCTTTACGCCTGTTACGGTTCGGGCATTCGGTTGTTTGCATTGGGAGTGGAGGACGAGCGCGAATATCTGTGGAACACCGGTGCTGAGGAAAAGGAGCTTCTCTTTACCGGGTCAGGTCAAAACCTCCTCCCGGCGGGTTTGCATGAATTTACTGTGGAAGTTACGGATACTCGCACCGACTGCAGTTCCATGAGCGACCCATTCTACGTCAGGATTTATCCCCTGCCCGATCCTCCGGCGCTCACTAACGACCTTCCACAACCGCTCTGTTCCGGAGAAGAAGTCACCATCGGTGTTTTTTCTCCCGATCCCGCTCTCACCTACCTTTGGAATACAGGCTTTGATGGCAGTGAAATTACAACATCCATAGCAGGCATTTACTACCTGACCGCCGAAAACAGTTATGGTTGCAAAGCGCAGAGTGAAACCCTAATCATAAACCCTTCTCCGGATGTGAATTTTGCCCCAAGGGGATGTTTTAAAGCATGTGGCGAGGCCGTCATCTGCCTGCCACTACCGTCTCATTATGAATTGATTTCGTGGAACAGAGACGGGGAAGAACTGCCAATTCCCAATAACACCCTATCGATAACAATAACCGAAAGCGGCAGCTATACGGGACAAGTCGAGAATCAAAACGGATGCAGTACCACGATGGAACCCATTGACTTCGATCTCTTTGAGGACTCCGGCACTGTAAGTGGAATGGTCTTTTTGGATGTGGATGAAGACCACCTCTTCACCGACGGGATTGATTCTCTTTTGGAAGGTGTATCGGTACACATATACCGGGACGGTCTTCTAATCGACAGTGCGATAACCGATCCGTCCGGAGCGTACTTTTTCCCCAATTTGTCTTTTGGCAGCTATGAAGTCATCATTCATCCACAGCAGTTCCCCATCGACTGGGTCGTTATTCAGGGTTCAGATGAGTTGGAAGTCCAGCGCTGCGGCGAGGAGCTCGAGGCCCATCCCTTGATTCTGATTTATTGCGAACCCGAAGAGCGGTTGCTTCAGTTTGAAGAGTGTTACGGCCAAACGGTTGAAATTGACGGAATTGATTACAGTTCCGACACCACCGTTGTTGTTGAAGAAACACTCGGCCACTGTCGGGAAATCATCTATTACGAACTGACGTTTATTCCACCTTCGGATACGAGCAATACTTTTATTACTGACTGTGCCGGTATGACGGTCGATTGGGAGGGAATTACTTACGACAGCGATACCATCCTCATGACCATACACACCAATCAACACGGTTGTGATTCCGTGGAAATTGTTCACATTGAATTTGAAGAATTGGTGGAGGTGGAACTCGAGTTTCAAATA
>SKYC01000417.1 GCA_007128085.1 Saprospiraceae bacterium
ACCATGGAAGACCCGTGCTGGTGGGTACCACTTCTGTAGAAATCTCCGAGAAATTGAGCCGGATGCTCAACATGAGAAAAATTAAACAAAATGTACTGAATGCAAAACAGCATCAGCGAGAGGCCGAAGTCGTGGCCGAGGCCGGTATGCCCGGAGCAGTGACCATAGCTACCAACATGGCGGGTCGGGGAACGGATATCAAGCTCACCAAAGAGGTGAAAGAATCCGGTGGTCTGGCCATTATCGGTACCGAACGCCACGACTCCAGAAGAGTTGACCGGCAGCTCCGAGGTAGAGCAGGTCGTCAGGGGGACCCGGGTTCCAGTCAGTTTTACATTTCGTTGGAAGACAACCTCATGAGGTTGTTCCACTCTGAGAGAATCGCCAAATTGATGGACCGCATGGGCCACAAAGACGGGGAAATGATTCAGCATCCCATGGTAACCAAATCCATCGAAAGAGCTCAGAAAAAAGTCGAGGAAAACAACTTTGGAATTCGTAAAAGGCTGCTCGAATACGACGATGTGATGAATATCCAGCGAGAGGCCATTTACAAAAAACGCGACAATGCACTGAGTGGAGAGCGCCTCTCCGTCGATATCAACAATATGTTTATCGGCCTCACAGAAACCCTCGTGATCGACCACAAATTAAACGGAGACTTCGACAGCCTCAGAAGAGAATCCATAAAGCTGTTGGCAATAGACCCCATGGATATGGATCCGGCTTCTTTCGAGGAAAAAACTGAAATGGAAGTGGTTCGGGATTTCCAGGAAATTGTTTTCAATGCCTACCAAAGAAAGGGCGAGCAAATAAAAGAACTGCTGTACCCCCTTATCCAAAGAGTGCACGAAAACGAAGGCCACCGCTACAAGAGAATTGCCATTCCCTTCGTCAGTGGCGGAACCAAACAACTGCCCATTGCCGCCAATCTCGAAGATGCCGTTAAATCGGAGGGAAAAACCATTATGAGGGATATCGAAAAAACGGTTACCCTCGCTCTTATAGACGACAACTGGAAAGAACACCTCAGGAGAATGGATGAACTCAAAGAGTCCGTTCAATCGGCTTCCTTCGAACAAAAGGATCCACTGGTGATTTACAAAATGGAAGCCTATCAACTCTTCGAACAATTGATTCACAAGGTGAACCAGGATGTGACTTCCTACCTGCTGGAAGGGAGAATTCAATTCCAGGGGGGGCAGCAACAAGTCACCGAAGCAAAACAGGAAAAAACGGACTTCAGCAAGGCAAAAACACACCGCTCAGAACAGGACGAGGCCATGCGCCGCGCCGCTATGTCTGCAGGGGGTAAAAGCCAAAAAGTGGAAACCATTGTCAGAAAGGAAAAGAAAGTTGGAAGAAACGACGATTGCCCGTGCGGCAGCGGTAAAAAATTCAAACACTGCCATGGTAGGGCGTAGATTCTCCCATCGAATTTTTGAAGGCGAAAGGCGGGTTTTTAAATAAAAAAATGCGCAGGTCTAAAACACCAAACCCTGCATATATATATGCATCACCCGAAAATGCGTTACATTTTACATCTTAAAAATATATTCTATGATTAAAATAACCCATTTCATTTTTTGTGTCGCAACCATCGTTTTGTTCGCAGCACAGGGCATCCACGCTCAGGAAATGATTGTTCCCGGTCAGGAATTCAGAAATACCGGCCACCTGGCCGAAGGTAAAAGTGAATACATCATTCAGTTCGAACGCAGCGGTTGGGAGACCCACGAAGCCGGTCTCATCGAACGGAAAATGATTCATTCCGGTGACTCCCTGCTCCTCATTAGAAAAGTTACCCGGGGAAAAATAAGCAGCAAAGATACCCTCGTAATGAATAGAGAGTCGTTACAACCCATCTCCTTGAGCGCTCTGCAATCCGATCGAAAAACGCATTATTCGTCTACAGACCAAAGCGTCACTGCTGAAATCCGCTTTCCCGAACAAGGCGACACCCTCAACTACACCAGAAAATCGGAGCATTTGTTTTTCGATATTTCCAGTCTCGAACTCGTTTTGGGTGCATTTAACCGCAGAGATTTGGACGGTAAAACCATTCACTTGTTCGACCATCAAACCAGTTCATTCCTGGATTTTAAAATCAATGACATTCAAAGAGAGCGCATTAAAGATGCTTCGGGCAACAGACACCGCTGTTTTAAAATAAGCGGAAAACTCAACAGAGCCAATGCCACCTATTGGATCGACCGCAGAAGCGGAGAGTTGATAAAAAGCCACCTGGAAATGACGGGCAACATGGCCATGATGACCCTGAAAAAATAATGGATTTGCTCGAAGTTGAAGGTCATTATCCCATCGATCCCATTTTTTTAAAAAAATATTTTAGCGACTGATACTCAGCTGAAAACTGATTGTCATAGAGCTATAAATTAGGGTTTTTTGCCATATAAAACAGAGGGAACCATTGGCTTGGCACGTTTGTTGCAGAGTATATAATAATTATCGCAATAAGAGGTTTCTCTTAGCGAAAGTAACTTTTTGATTAAAAAGACAGTAAACGTACAGAATCAAAACCGTCGGGCCAATAAACCAATCTGAATTTTGATAATAAGACCTTATCAATATTTTTAAGTGGAGGTCCCATCCTCAACTTCCGATGGTTTTGGTTCTTTTTTTATAGGATCTTTACTGTATTCCCTGTAACTTTCTCTGTATCTGAAAATATCGATGGCATTGAATATGGCTCGCATCATGGATCGCGGATTGGCAATATTTTTACCGGCAATTTCATAGGCCGTTCCGTGGTCGGGGGATGTTCTGATGAAGTCCAGACCCGCTGTAAAATTCACTCCGTGGCCAAAAGACAAGGCCTTGAAGGGTACCAAGCCCTGGTCGTGATACATAGCCAGGATTCCATCGAATTTTTTGTATTGTCCGCTTCCGAATAAACCATCGGCGGGAAAAGGCCCCATGACCAGTTCTCCTCTTTTTTTGGCTTCGATTATAACCGGACGAATGATGTCATTTTCCTCTGTACCCATAGTGCCTTCTTCTCCCGCATGGGGATTTAACCCCAAAACAGCCACCGTCGGCTTTTCAACACCAAAATCACACTTCAGTGAATTCAGCAGTATATTGAGTTTTTCCGAAACCAGTTCTTTGGTCATCACCTGAGATACTTCAGATAACGGCATGTGGCCGGTGACCACACCCAGTTTCATTTCATCACTCACCATCAACATCAGAGAACGCTCTCCGAGTTGATGTGTCAGGTATTCGGTATGCCCCGGATACCTGAAGCCCGCCATTTTTAATGCGTTCTTATTGACAGGAGCCGTAACCAATACATCGATTCTACCCTCTTTGAGATCTTTTACAGCCGCTTCCAGAGACAAAATTGCGTACTTGCCACTCTCTTCCGTGGGCTTTCCCAGTGAAATCATCACATCCTCATTCCAGGTATTGACAATGTTGACCTTATCGCGTTGCAATCGGTCAGAGGAGTGCTGGTTCTGGTAGGAAAAATGCACATTTTCAACAATGTTTTTGTGGTAAGAAACAATCTTAGAAGAGCCGTACAATACAGGGGTGCAGGCGTTCATAACTACATCGTTGGCTACGGATTTGATGATTATTTCCAGACCGATACCATTGATGTCACCAATGGATATTCCAAGTTTAATTTTATCGCTCATATTAAAGGGACCGTCTATTCAAGTTTATGGCAATTCTTTAAAACACTTTCGCTAAAAAACGTTTAGTTAGGTAGTGCTTTGTAAATTGCCGCAGTAAAAAAGCTAAGTTAATCATATTTCTCATTCACCCGTTACAGAAGCGGCCAATTTTTTCAGAAGGATGGGCGCGTATAAGTGCACAATAAATTTTCAGCCTTGAGACCCAAAAAATCATACGGACAGCATTTTCTGACCAGCGAAAGGATCGCTGAGCGCATAGCTCTATCTCTTTCGACGGACAACAACTTCAAAAAAGTGCTGGAAGTAGGCCCGGGAAAGGGAATGCTCACCAAGTACCTCTTGAAAACGGACTTTGAAATTACCGCCGTAGAAGCAGACAGCGATATGACCCTCTATCTGGAGGAACATTTTCCGAAACTGGAGGGGCAACTCTTCAATTTTGATATATTAAAGTTCGACCCCACAAAGGTGTTTGGTGAAGAGCAATTTGCACTGATAGGCAACTACCCCTACAACATCTCTTCCCAAATCGTATTCAGAATGCTCAAATACCGGGCGTACATTCCGGAAATGGTGGGGATGTTTCAAAAGGAAATGGCGGACCGGATCGTGGCTTCTCCCGGATCTAAAGATTTCGGTATCATCAGTGTGCTCACGCAATTGTATTACGATTGCAAACTGCTGTTTAAAGTTGAGCGGGGAAATTTCAATCCTCCGCCCAAAGTCAGATCTGCCGTCATTCGCTGCACGCGAAAATCCGATGAATACCCCGATCTGGATTACAGCCTTTTTAAGAGCATCGTAAAAATGACCTTCAACAACCGAAGGAAAATGCTTCGCAACACACTCAAAGCCTTTACAAAAAGCACTGAATTGGCCGATAAAGAATTTTTTACACAGCGACCCGAACAACTCTCGGTGCGGGATTTTGTTTTACTGACTGAATGGGTCAAAAAAAAGCAATCTGAGGAGGCCGGGGATGCGTAAATTTTTAGGCTGCAGAAACAAGGGAAAATACACCCTTTTGCCCCCATACCCCACCTCCTGCGCTCATAAATCCTCAACCAAAAAACCGTAGAAAAATGAATTTAAAGGACCAAATCAACAGCGATATCAAAGATGCCATGCGGGCCAAAGACCAGGCCGCACTCAGAGCCCTGCGTTCGGTTAAGTCAGCCGTTCTGCTGGCAGAAACCGATGGATCGGGTCGTGAAGTTGACGACAGCAGTGTGCTCAAGATCATTCAGAAACTCGTCAAACAACGAAAAGAATCCCTCGAGCTTTTCGAAAACGAAAATAGATCCGACCTGGCCGATAAGGAAAAAGAAGAACTCGAGGTGCTGGAAAAATATCTGCCCAAAGCCATGGACAAAGAAGAACTGCATCAGTTCCTCAAGAATCTGGTCGATGAACTCAATGCGGACAGCATGAAGGACATGGGACGGGTGATGAGTGAAGCCCAAAGCCGCCTCGCAGGCCGAGCCGACGGAAAAGAAATTTCCGCCATCGTTCGCAATTTGTTGGCATGATGGTACTCTGCACGCGCACTCCGCTCAATCGTTTCTGACAGCGTGATTTAATTATGTCGCGATGGTATGGGATTCAAGCCTGTCTCTATCCGTAAATTTCCTCTAAGATTTGAGCCAGGCGAATACCCGCTGCCAATAATCTTTCCTCCACGATGTGGTAGTATTTGAAAATGTAGCGATATCGTATTTCACCGCTTTCGGGTATATCGTAAATATAGGGGCGCAATTCAGCCGCTTCCATCAACCAGTGCTTTGGACCGCCGGCTTCGTACTCCTTTACCCGTTCGGGGGTAATTTGTCTTTTCAGTTCAGTGGCGATCTCCGTGTAGCTCATGCGCTGATGTTCAATCAGGTGGTAGTCCCATACCGCGTGTAAATTGGTGGAACGATTGAAAAAAGTCACTCTGACATCGTTGCCGCCCCGGTCACCGGGTTGCCCCACATGCAGGGGCTGATGGAGGTCTCCCACCAGGTGAATAAGCATCTTCAGCTGGTCCCTTTCCTCTTTTTCGGTCAGTTTTCCGGACTTAAGGTTTTCCCTCAGAGTCAGAAGGGCGCTGTAGGCATCTCCGCTTTCCTCCTGAATCGACGGATCGTATTTTCCATCCACCGTTGTAATCCAATGCCAGGTTCTGGTGTAATTATAAC
>SKYC01000318.1 GCA_007128085.1 Saprospiraceae bacterium
TATTTGAGTATCTCAATGCCCACATATACAATTAATGCCAAAAAGATAAAGAATGTTGTCTAAACAGAAAATCAGCCTGATCAATTCCCTTGATAAAAAGAAGTACCGCGACCAACACCAACGCTATCTGTTAGAGGGGGTAAAGATAGTACAAACTGTCCTTAAAGCAAATCCAGAAACAATTGAAGTGGTATTTCTATTGCCCGAACTTTGGGATTCCTTCCGGGAATTTGAATCAATATGTGAGACAGTGAATGAAAGAGAGCTAAAGAAAATAAGCCGACAAAAAAATCCCGGGGGGGTAATGGCCATCGCTCGTATGTCAGAAATGGAGGAGGTGCCCGCTCATCCTCCTCCCGGCCTCTATGTCTTTTTGGATGGAGTGCAGGATCCCGGCAATGTGGGTACCATCATTCGCTCATGTGATTGGTTTGGTGTCGCGCATTTGTTTCTGGGAAGTGGGTGTGCCGATTTGTACAATCCCAAAGTCATTCAGTCTGCCATGGGCAGCCATTTGGGGGTTCGCGTATCTTCTGTGGATTTTTCCGAGATATTGCATGATCTCCGGCCCGATACCATTTTGGGCGCCGATATGGAGGGCGCCGATCCGGGACGCAGCTACCGGGGAAAAACGCTACTCTGCATGGGAAGTGAAGGCCGCGGTCTTTCTGAAGAGGTTCGGGATGCCTGCACTGCTTTTACAGCGGTTTCGGGAGCCGGGGATAAAATTGCAGAATCCCTGAATGTCAGTACGGTATCTGCCATTTTACTGGACCGACTGGTGAATGGGTGAAAATCTAAAAAGTGAGGCGGAGGAGAATCAAGAACCCGCCAGAACCATAAACTTTTTCTTTTTCCCGGACTCTATCAGCATATACTTTTCTGCAATCAAGTCGTGCCGATCCAGTAATTGCTCGGCATCGCTTACTTTTCGTTTGTTAATTGAGAGTGCATTTCCCTTGATGGTGCGTCTGACTTCGCTTTTGGAACTGAAAAAACCAAGGTGTTCTGTCAGCATTTCCGACAGACTGATTCCCTCTCCGAGCAATCCGATGTTGACAGTCTTATTAGGAATCTCCATGGCCACCATTTGAAGGATTTCAGAGTTCAGGGTTTCGAGTCGCTCTGCAGTGAATTTTTTGTCGAAGAGTAAGGAAGATACGGTATCCACCGCTTCTGTTGCAGATTTAGAGTGAATGCGAGTCGTCATTTCTTCGGCTAAAATCTTCTTCACCTCTCTGGGATTGTTGTTGATTTCTTCTTCGAGCGCCTGGATTTCTTTTCTCGTTTTCAGGGAAAATATGCGGATGAATCGGGATAGGTCGCGGTCATCGGCATTGATCCAGAATTGATAGAACTGGTAGGGAGAGGTGAGGTCTTTATCCAGCCAGATATTGCCATCTTCGGATTTTCCAAACTTACTACCATCCGCCTTGGTGAGCAGGGGAGAGGTGACGGCATAGGCTTTTCCCCCCTCTACATTTCTCCGAATGTATTCGCTGCCACTGGTTATATTGCCCCACTGATCCGAACCACCCATTTGAATCTTACAATCGTAGTTTTTGTACAAATGGTAAAAATCGTAGGCCTGGAGTAACTGATAGCTGAATTCCGTAAAAGAAAGTCCGGTATCCAGCCTGTTTTTTACCGAGTCTTTGGCCAGCATGTAATTAACGGTCAGGCTTTTTCCCACATCCCTTAAAAATGTGAGGACGTTCATGTTCTGATAAAAGTCTTTATTATTGACGATCATCGGGCCGCTTTCTTCGCCTATACCACCAAGAAGTTTGTGAAATTGCTCGCTCTGATGGGCTAAATTGGCCTCGAGTTCTTCCGGGCTTTTCAACTCCCTTTCGCTGTCTTTAAATGAGGGGTCACCTATCAATCCCGTCGCACCTCCCATCAAAATAATGGGTTGGTGCCCCGCTTTTCGGAAAAGTGTCAAAAGCATGATCTGGACATAATTCCCTATCGTAAGAGATGGCGCTGTCGGATCAAAACCAATATACGCCCGGCTTCCCTTATCTCGCAGAATTTCACTGACCCCGGGAGTGTGATCGTGAAGCATACCCCTCCACTCCAGTTCTTTTAAAAAATCCATCTTCAATAATTTTTATGCAAAGCTATAAAAATATGAACCTAAATGAGTAAAACGGGCCAGAATAAAGATGGAATTTAAGCGGTGATAAAAACCGGTTTCACTGTTTCCCAATCTCTCAACTCAGGCAATATTCATTCAGGGCATTGATACTCTTGCCCTCCGTACCAACCGAGGGCCATGAAAATATGTAAAGGGCTGAAGTGTAATTTACAGAGTTCCCCTGAGTTCCTGCTCTCTCTCTATGGCTTCAAAGAGTGCCTTGAAATTGCCCTTTCCAAATGATTCTGCTCCCTTTCGCTGAATGATCTCGTAAAAAAGGGTAGGTCGATCCTGAACCGGCTTTGTGAAAATCTGTAGTAAGTATCCTTCGTTGTCTCTGTCCACCAGAATGTTTTGTTCCTTGAGATCCTCGAGACTTTCATCAATTTCTCCCACTCTGTCCAGCAGATCCTCGTAGTAGTTATCAGGGACGTACAGAAAATCTACCCCGTTGGCGCGCAATTGCCTCACCGTTTTAATAATGTCATCGGTTGCTACAGCAATGTGCTGAACCCCGGCAGACTTGTAAAAGTCGAGATACTCCTCAATTTGTGACTTCTTGACTCCTTTTGCGGGTTCGTTGATGGGAAACTTGATGTATCCGTTTCCGTTGGACACAACCTTACTCATAAGTGCAGTGTACTTGGTAGATATATCTTTGTCGTCAAAAGTAATGAGCAGTTTAAAACCCAGTACATCCTGATAAAACTTTATCCATCGGTTCATTTGACCCAATTCCACATTTCCCACGCAATGGTCAATGAATTTCAAGCCCACGGGCTCGGTTTTTCGAGTGCTCTGTTTGGGCTGAAACCCCGGCATAAAAACCCCGCGGTAATTTTTTCTCTCTACAAAAGTGTGAATGGTTTCGCCGTAAGTATGAATAGCTGCCAGTTTGATCTCTCCGTCGTCGTCTTTGATGGTGTGAGGCTCAAAGGCGGGTTTTGCGCCATTGGCAACCGATTTGTTAAACGCACTTTCGGCGTCGTCTACCCAAAGAGCGAGTACCTTCACGCCATCGCCGTGGCGGTGGACGTGCTTGAGTATTTCGTGATCCGGATCGTAAGCAGAGGTGAGTACCAATCTGATTTTATCCTGTTGCAATACGTAACTCACGGTTTCCCTGGATCCGGTTTCGGGGCCTTTGTAGGCCACCAGTTCGTATCCAAAGGCCACCTGATAATAGAGGGCGGATTGTTTGGCATTGCCTACGTAAAACTCCACGTAGTCGGTGCCGTTGATGGGAAAAGTGTCGGTTTGTTGTTTTTTTTCTTTCTTGATTAAAGTATCCATAATTTTATTTTATCCAACTTTTATAATAATCTCTTTCTTCAATATTTACAGCATGGGTAGTCATCAGCAATGGCCTGAAAGTATCTACCATAACTGCCAACTCCTTGGTCTCTTTTTTTCCTATACTTTTTTCGGCTGTGCCGGGGTGGGGCCCGTGGGGAATACCACCGGGGTGAAGTGTAATCATCCCCTTCTCTACGTGATCCCTGCTCATAAAGTCTCCGTCCACGTAGTACAACACCTCATCGCTGTCGATATTGGAGTGGTTGTACGGTGCGGGAATAGCTAGAGGATGATAATCGTAAAGTCGGGGAACAAAGGAACAAATCACAAAGTTCCTCGCCTCAAAAGTTTGGTGGACTGGCGGGGGTTGATGGATCCGCCCGGTAATGGGTTCGAAGTCGTGAATGGAGAAAATATAGGGATAGACAAATCCGTCCCAGCCCACCACGTCAAAGGGATGGTTCTGGTATTGATACGGATAGAGCTGATCTTCTTTTTTGATGTAAAAGAGAAACTCCCCCTGTTCGTCATGGGTCTCCAATTCAGTCGGCTTTTTGATATCCCGCTCGCAAAACGGTGAGTGTTCGAGCAATTGACCGAATTCATTTCTGTACCTCTTAGGGGTAACCACCGGGCTGTAGGATTCTACTATCAACAAGCGGTTGTTCTCTGTATCGAATTCGATTTGATAAACCGTTCCCCGGGGCAATACAATGTAATCCCCGTATTTAAACTTGAGGTTTCCGTACTGCGTCCTGATCTTTCCGCTGCCCTCGTGAATAAAAATAACTTCATCGGCATCGGCATTTTTAAAGTAGTAGGTGTCATTGCCCTTCCTGGGAGCAGCGAGAATGATTTTGCAGTCGTTGTTTATTAAAACGGGCTTTCGGCTGTGCAAGTAGTCATCGGCCGGATCAATTTTAAACCCCTGTAGACAACGGTGCTTTAGTTGTTTGTCGTGTACAGTCTTGGGGGTGATGTCTTTAGGGTCACCGACCTGTAGAATTTGTGTGGGTGGGTGTACGTGGTATAGATTGGAGTAATTGTTGCTGAACCCCTCCGTGGAAAACAGCTCTTCGCTGTACAATTCTCCGTTGGGCTTTCTGAATTGCGTGTGTCGTTTATGTGGAATTTTTCCCAGTTGATGGTAATACATGGTTTAAATTTTTGGCGTGATTCGATGTCCCAAAAATACAAAAAATATAGTTTCTCCGATAAAAATAAGAGCTACTTTTGGCCGAAGACCCCTGTGCTTAAAATCAGAATTTAAAACCCGCGGTAAGAGCGACTCTGCTGATCGCGAACTCGTTGAATATGGTGGGTTGTTCTTCTTTGCCCGGAACAGTGTATGGATTCCATGCATTTTCTACAGTGCTTCTTTGATAGGCTAGATCCAGGAAAAAATTGTCACTGCGGATACCCGCTCCCAGACTCCAGACCATATCGCGGTCGTCATCAACCTCAAAGGCATTTTGAATGAACTGCAATCCGCCCCTCAGCCTGAAGGCGTCTATGGCCCATTCAGCTCCAATCCGGAAGTTGAGTGCAGAACCGAGGTTTCGCTCAATCTGATTGTTTTGACTCCGCTCTGCAGATAAAAAGTCGTTGCTGTTTCTTCTGGTAAAATTGTACCGACTACTGCTGTAATCCAAATACTCTACATCAAAGGAAAGAAATCCGCTATTTCCAATGAGGTATCCGATTCCGGACATGACCCTCCATGCGGAGGTGAAATTGTAGTCGAAATTGCCCACCGGTGATTCGTCTGACTGGGGGGGACTGGGAGGTAGGATGCCACTTCCATCTTCATCGGGGTTGAAATCAAAAGTCGCAGAATTGTAAAATTCATCGGAGAGTGAAAACCAACCGGGAGAATGAATGGCCAATCCCAATCTCAGGGCTTGTGAATGCCGGTATATCAAACCCGCTTTTAGCTGAAAACCAACCCCGCTTACTTCGCCGTACTCAGTAAATTCAAATGATCGGTAAATGGGATTTAAGTCCTCGCTGTCTTCGTCCCTGTAAATATTGTCTTCCGTAATGGATACAATGGGCATGCTCAGGGTTAAACCCAACATCAATTTTTCGTCCAAATTGCCCGCAAAGGAGAGATACACCTCATTGATACTGCCCGAATTGCGAATGGTGTACTCCTTACTCAACTCCGTTCCCTCCTCCAAGTCACTGAAATAGGACTGCGTCGTGCCGTCGTATATCAGGGCGAAGGCGTCGTAGGCCGGCCCCACTTCAAAGTCGTCGATTTGCTCGGGCGGAAGGCCTTGGCCCAATGCAATAAAGCGGTCGAGTATACTGCCCTCCGAACGGGTATTGCCGAAGATGTTTCCGTGAAAATTGGCCAGTCGATTGTATCCAACGGCAAATGAAA
>SKYC01000395.1 GCA_007128085.1 Saprospiraceae bacterium
CCGGCACCAGCAATTCCAACCTCAAAAACACCTATTCCTCGGTCAGGTTGTGGAATTACCCGCAGGGTGAGGCTCTGGATACCGGTTTGCTTTTCTGTGGCTTGTTTATGGCCGACCACACCAAATGCGGGATCAACACGACTTTTAATACCGGCACCGTTGTTGGCTTTGCCTCCAATTTGTTTGGCCCGATCATGCACCCGAGGTTTATCCCCTCTTTTAGTTGGGGCGGTGGAACCGAATGGGTTACCCATCAGCTGGAGGGAGCCGTTCGAACGGCTGAAGCCATGATGAAAAGACGCGGCATGGAATTGACCGGAATCGAAAGGGAGTTGTTTGAATCCATCTTCGAGGAGTCAAAGGCTTACAGAATCTGGGAGAACCGGAGCAGTAAACAAGCTGAGTGATGGAACCACCCCTGTGGAAGAAATGGCTCAGTTACCTTTTTGAATTTCACATTGAAAGTCTCCCCAGTGTTATCAATCCCCATTTATACGTCAGCTTAAAATCGGGCAGGTATCAGTTGTGCACCGAAAATGCCGTCTATTCTTTTGAGGATAAATACGACAACTTCAAACGCATCTTCGATCAATTGGATCTTTCCAGAGTGGAAGGTGGAAAAGTACTCATTCTCGGTTTTGGATTGGGTAGCATTCCCATTCTCCTGGAAAAAAAGAAATTAAATAACATCCATATCACCGGAGTAGAACTGGATGAAAACGTCCTCCTGCTGGCGGAAAAATACGGACTCGAGAAAATACCCTATCCTATAGAACTCATCTGTGCTGATACAAGAGTTTACATGGAACAAAACAGGAATTGTTACAACATCCTCATTGTAGATATATTTACAGATGACATCATTCCAGAATATTTTCGCTCAAAAACTTTTTTATCCCTTTGTCGTCGCGCACTGACCGAGGACGGCACACTGCTCTACAATACCCTGGGCGCAACCGATGAAGACAAATCCAAGTCAGAAGAATTCTTTTTTGACACTTTTTCTAAAATTTTTCCCGATGCAAGACTGGCAGATGTCAACGGGAACTACATTCTCATCAACCGAGCTCCCGGAAAAGCGGACTCCTATTGAATAATTTCCTTTTTTTTACAACTACCGTGAAACGGTCTATGGTTGTCCACTCAGCCCTCTCCAACCACCTGAAGGCATAGCGAACTCCTGTTACCATCCTCCTCATCTTATCAGAGCCGTCATGGGTGATAAAATCACAACACTTCTATGCGTACTTCGGGAAACAGCTGTGAGTCAAAAATCAAATTTAAACACCCCAAACAAGTCCCAAAAGCGCTAATATTCTTACATTTGCAACTCAATAAAAACTCCCGGCCATGTTCACCATAAATATTTATCTGCGATTCTTTTTCCTGATTGTACTCCTTCCACTGGCTGTTTATCTGTCGATTGAATTTGGATTTTGGTACAGTTTTCCCTTCTACCTTTTCTGGGTCGTATTCGCCATTGGATACATCATGCTCGGGACCGTACAAACCGCCGCTAAAAAAATGGAGTCAATGGATTTTCTCGGAGCAGAATCCAGATTAAAACTGACCTTATCTCCCAAGTTGTTGTTTAAGACCAATCGCGCATATTACTTCATGCTGAGAGGAACCATTGCACTCAACCTCAAAGACAACGAAGCCGCGGAATTTTACCTGAATAAGGCCAAAGACACCGGCCTCTCCACCGGAAATGAAAAGGCCATGGTCCACCTCCAACTGGCCAATCTCGCCGCCGGAAAAAACAACTGGAACGGTGCCCTCATGCACTTTCGGACTGCAAAAAAATACAAGGTAACAGACCCCAACCTCAGAGACCAAATGAGGCAGTACGAAAAAGCACTCGCCAATCGCGGAGTACTGAAAACAGCCGGAATGACGAATCGAGGAATGCAAGCGCCCGGTGGAAAGAGAAGGCGACCTAAAATGCGATAAGAACTACATTCCTAAGGTTTTCATTTTTCCGAATTCTTTTTACCGTGCGCCATGGCTTTTAAAAAAAGTTATTGTATTAGGCTATTGAATAATAAAGGGTAATAAGGAGTAAATGAGGCTGTGGTGATAAGTTTAAGATGCCGCCACTCTGTGGTTGGAATAATTGATCTTTAAATTTACTACAAAGGTGTCACCACTCTGTGGCTTTTTTTTTGCTTCTTACCAGATTAGTTAAACACTGAATAACCTATAATCTACCAGGCATTTAGGGAAAAGTTAAACCGCGTACCCCTTCCAATGCATTGCTGTGCTCCCCCGACAGCCAGTTAGGGGCACGGCAACTGGTTGGCGTACTGTGTACAATTTCACCAATAAAATGGGAGTGTATAAAAAAGGTCCGTTGAACCGAAATCTTTGTAGAAAGAAAGAATAAGGTAAAAAAAAGGTCTGTAGGACCGGCATCTTTTTAATCCTGCATTCAGGTTGAGACAGTATTAAATCCCAAAACCCTTAGGTTTTCAAGTTCTTATGAACTTGTGTTTACCACATCCCAATTTGTTAAAGGAGTTTCCTTTATCTGTCATGTGCCTAATTCGAAAAAGTTATTGCCAGCTAAATTGGGCTACGTCATGCCACTACCTTTCAAGTACTTGTGATAGTACCCAATCTCCAATTAAAACCGTTCTCAAAATCACACCCCTGGGTCATTATGCCTTTTTTAACTTATTTTTTCATATTTTAGGTTAATTAAAGTACCTTTGAGAGTATCCAGATAACTTCTACATTGAATTTAAATGTAGAATCGTACGTTCGCAATTTCTAATACACTCTTTATTGCTGTGATTTATTATAAAAATATAAATTTTCACCATCTATTGCTTGTATTGCTGGCACTCATTATTGTCAATTGCAATAATCCAACGGAGAAAAGGCAAATAACAGAGGAAGAAAGGAGAATGTATATTTCAGCTCAACAATTGATTGAAAGTAGACAGTTTCAATCAGGTGTTGAGGAAATAAACAAATACCTTCTCATTCATCCCAATGATGAGGAAGCACTGCTCCTGCGTGGTATAGCTTATAAACAAATGAATGACCACCAGGCTGCATTGAAGGATTTTTCAATGGCCATCGAGTTGAATCCAAGGTATATACTCGCCTATATAAACAAGGGCGAACTCCTCACTGAATTGGATAAATTTGAAGAAGCTTTAATCGTTTACGATGAAGCGCTTAAAGTCCACCCCAAGAGTATAGAGTGTCTCAACAACAGAGGGCATATTAAATTTAATCTAAACGACTACTCCGGGGCTATCAACGATTTTTCTGCAGTACTGGAATTAAGGCCCGGCAGCTACTTAGCCTACTATAACCGCGGAATGGCACAATTTCGCTTGGAAAACTATGAGAGTGCACTAAGTGATTTTACAAACTCCATTGGCATTAATCCCGAATACGGAAATGCATATTACCAAAGGGGATTTATCCATATGCTTTTAGGTCAAAAAGAAAAAGCGTGTTACGATTGGCAAACAGGTGCTCAATATAACCATCGGACTTCAATTCAAATTTATCAATTAAATTGTCAGTAAAGAAAATTACGTAATCCCTTGTCTCAGTATGATTTCAGGCTCAAAGAATCCTTTAATGCTTAAGACATTGTCTGTCGTCTCTGTACGACCTGGGGTGAGTATTCCAGCAGGAGACAGCCTGTTCCTCTTGCTTTCCATAAAATCTGCCCTTCCTCTGTCTTTTATAAATTTCTTATCACATTCAAGATCATTACAACAACCACTATTTTTGCCCCTTTGATAACAATTAGGCTTTAAATCCATACGTCCAGTTAAACCACAGCATAAACAGCATAAACTACCAATCAATTACTTCATTCATTTCCTGTGGCCTCCATTAAATTAGAATTGACTCTAAGGTCGACTGCCACAAAAAGCCCTGTTGATTCAGGAATTTTTTTTAACTCAATAAGGGGTGCTTTGTTTTTTCTTTAACTTTTATTGAATTTTAACTTACTATTTTGTTAACTTTGTCGAGTTTAGTTGAAAGGTTTCACCTGACCAAGTTCTTGCCTTTTTCTAAAATACCGCTTAACCGCTTATTGGTTAAGGTGTCAAATTCAATGGATACTTTGAGATACTGACCCGGTATGTAAAGGCAGTTTTTCAATTTGGCCGGGAAGCTAATTCATTGAATTATATATCCTCATCCAAAGATTAAGTAAAAAATTAAACGCATGAAGTTTTTTAACTACTTATTCACCTTACTTATAATTCTGGGTGCTTGTCAAAATCCTGAAAGAGAGATTGAAGATATTCAGAACGTCGAAAAGTCCTTGCCTCCAATTCCCGAGATGCACCAAAATCATCGCGGTTTTGAATTATTGAACCCGGAGGAAACCGGAGTTCACTTTAACAATGTCATTGTCGAAGATCACAATTACAATATAATGAATTATGAGTACTTGTACAATGGTGGAGGTGTAGCTGTAGGAGATCTAAACAACAATGGCTTGCCGGATTTGTATTTTGTATCTACATTCGGAGAAAACAAGCTCTATGAAAACAAGGGGAACTTCCAGTTTGAAGACATTACTGAAAGGGCCGGAGTCGGAGCAGCCGAGGGCTTCAAGACGGGAGTCACTTTTGTCGACATCAACGGTAACGGCTGGTTGGACATTTACGTTTGCAGAACAGGAAAAGAAGATGACACCTTAAAAACAAACCTTTTGTTTATTAACAACGGGGATATGACCTTTACAGAACGCGCTGAAGAATTTGGAATAAACTCTCCCTCCAATTCCACTCATGCAAACTTTTTTGACATGAATGGAAATGGACATTTGGACCTGTACTTAATCAATCATCCCATAAATTTTCACGAAGCTGTCACCACTCGCTTGAGACAAAACGAAGAGGGGGAAATCATCAGACTCACCCACCCTAGAACACCTTATGAATCCGATCAACTGTTTATGAATGTAAACGGAAAGTTTGTCGATATATCAGAGGAAGCAGGAATACACAACTCCGCTTATGGACTCAGTGTAATCGTTTCCGATATCAACTTAAACGGACGACAAGATGTCTTCATAGGAAATGACTACATAGAGCCGGATCACTTATTTATCAACAATGGAGACCACACTTTCACGGATAAAGCTTTGGATTATTTTGATCATATGAGTCAACACAGTATGGGGGCTGATATTGCGGATTTTAACAACAATGGACTGGTAGATATTGTAGTTTTGGATATGCTGGCAGACGATCATGTGCGTTACAAGGAACTCATCAATATTATGACGGTTTCAAGGCACAATTTAATGAGTCAATACGGATATGGCCATAAATACGTCAGAAATGTGCTGCAGCAAAACAGAGGGGTGAATTCCCGGGGAGAAATGGAATTTAGTGAAATAGCGAGAATTGCCGGAGTCTCTAATACAGATTGGAGCTGGGGAGCACTTCTGGCTGATTTTACCAACAATACCCTGAAGGATCTCCACATTGCCAATGGATACCTAAGGGATGTAACGGATCACGACTTTTCTACCTATACTCGTGATTCTATAGTTAGAACGGGCGGTTTTACCCCCGAGAGGTATCCGGACGCCAATGAGTTTCTCGATTTAATTCCCAGTAACCCAATACAGAATTACCTCTTCCTCAACAATGGTGATTTGACTTTCTTCGATGTTTCAAAGCAATGGGACATTGCGATGCCCACTTTTTCCAGTGGATCAGCTTATGCCGATCTCAACGGTGACGGAAACCTCGATTTAA
>SKYC01000130.1 GCA_007128085.1 Saprospiraceae bacterium
ATAAAAACACCCACACCGACCCAAAAATGATACAAATATCGGGGTTTAATATTTAGCGGCCTTTTCAATGATACCGGTCAAACCAACCGGTAATATACCCCACTTTGCGAATCAAGTTTGAGGGGCGACTGACTATATTGTGAGGCGCTTCCGGAATTCGCACCAATGCAGCATCTACTCCCCTCAATTTAAGTGCATTGTAGTATTGTTCGCTTTCAGACATGGGTGTCCGGTAATCGAGTTCTCCCGTCAACAGCATGGTCGGCGTATTGACATTGCCAACAAGTCTCAATGGAGATCGTTGGTGGTACTCCTCCGGATTTTCCCAGGGCATGGATTGAAACCAATACCTGGTAAAAAAGGGGTAAATATCTGCAGCCATAACAAAGCTGTACCAATTGATCACCGGTTTGGAGACTACAGCGGCATTAAAGCGATCGGTCTTTCCGATGGCCCAGGCTGTAAGGACTCCTCCCCCACTCCCACCCGTAATATAAAGGCGGTTGCCATCCACGTATTCTCGATTGGCCACTTCTTCCACAGCATCCATTAAATCATGGTAGTCATCGCTTGGATAATTGAAGTTGATGTAAGATGCGAAATCAGTACCGTAACTGGTACTTCCCCTGGGGTTGGTATACAGAACGATGTATCCCTGAGAAGCCATCAACTGAAGTTCAGGTGTAAACCGGGGGCCGTAATTTTGATAGGGTCCCCCGTGTATTTCGAGTACCAGCGGGTAAGACCCGGAGGGATCAAAATCGGGAGGAGTGATGATCCAGGAGTGAATTTTAGAACCATCAACGGAAGATTCTACCCATATTTCCTCGGTTTTTCCTACTTTTTTCGCCTTAAAAAGGGCATCATTGATTCCTGTGAGTACGCGATGTTGGGCGGTTTCTGTATCAAAAACAGCTAGCTCTGCGGGACGATCTGCACTGACTACAGGATAGGCGACCCGCTGGTTGTCAGCAACTGAGAAAGCCCCACCACCATAGGGCCTGCCTATTGTCGGACTGCCGAGATCACGAGCCACTTCGGTATGCTGACCATTTAAGTCTATTTTTCCCACCTTACTCACTCCCTCTTCATCGTATCTGAAGTAAAGGAACTGATTGTCGTGACTCCAAACGGGAGATTGGATATCCACATCCAACTCTCCGGACAACTTTTGCAATCCGGATCCATCGCGTTGCATTACAAACAGTTGAGACTGTTGGTAACCTTTAAATTCATCTTCATACCCCACATAAGCCAGAAAGTTACCATCGGGGGATAGACTCAGTTGGTTGTGAGGACCTCTTTTGTTTGTCAACTGGATACTTTCTCCTGACTCCAGATCCATTTCATAAATCTGGGCATTGTTGGGATCCAGGTCCTCCATTCCGGTTTTATCGGCGGTGTATACGATGGAGTTTCCGTCCGGCGTCCACGAAGCATTGCCGTGATTGTAGTTCCCCTCAGTAATTTGGCGGGGCGCTCCCCCTTCAGATGAAACAACAAACAACTGTCGGTAGCTCTCCTCTACAAAACCGGGATTTCCGTCGGTTCGGTAGCGGGCGTGCTCAATAACCACCGGTGCCGGAGCCCAACTCGCACCTGAAGGAGCCGAGGGAATGGAAGCGATAGAGGGTCGACTATAAGATACATTTTTGGAAAACAACAATTGGGTGCCATCGGGTGACCAACGGATGTTTGAGGGACTGTTCATCAAATTGGTAATGGAGTAACTCTCCCCTTTTTCAGCTCTGGTAACAAAGATTTGAGACCGCCCTTCTTTGCCGGACACAAAAGCAATGCGGTCACCCTGAGGCGACCAAACAGGAGCGCTGTAGTTGGATTTTCCACTGGTGAGTGCGCGGTGATTGCTTCCGTCAAAGTCGATGCGCCATAGATTGGTGTATCTCCTGTCGTCCATGATGTCGAATTGATTCCTGACATAAACAATCGTGGAACCATCGGGCGAGATCACCGGATTGGCCACCATCTGGAGATCAAAAATATCCATATAATCAAAGGACTGACTCTGAGCCATGATGGCGGTTTGATGAACCATAAAAACAAAAAGTAACAAAATGTATCTCATGATCATTGGTTTTAAAGGTTTCAATATATGTTTATCCCCGGGTAGCGTTCCTCTTCAAAAGCTGTACTTATCTTGCTGAGCGAAAAATAAAAGAGATCAATACCTTCTTTTTTCTAAAAATCACCGGTGAAGGAAATTAAATTTCAAATTAAACTTTGGCCACTTATCCGCAAGGGATAAAACTTTTAGAGACTTTTTTGTCCTCTGGAAAAACGAACAAAAAAGTCAATGGATTCCGGGTTTTTCATAGCGCCTTTATTTACTGATTTCTCAACTGAGTCTCCCCTCAAAATTCGTTTAACGGGGGCTTCCATTTTTTTACCGCTGATGGTATAGGGCAAATCCGGAGCCTGGATGATTTCATCGGGTACGTGGCGAGGCGTATAGGTTTTACGGAGGGTTGCTTTGATCTCCTTTTTCAGGTCCTCATTCAGGGAATGTCCTTCGTTCATCAGGACAAAGAGGGGCATGTAGTGATCTCCATTGGGCAATTCCAGGTTGACGATCAAACCGTCCTTTACTGAGGGGATTTGAATGAGGGCGCGGTAAATTTCGGCCGTACCAATTCGCACTCCCTGGCGGTTGAGGGTGGCATCGGAACGTCCGTATATAATCAGCGAACCTTCTTTTGTGATTTTCACCCAGTCTCCGTGTCGCCATCGACCGGGGAAATGATCAAAATAACTGGATTGGTAGCGAGACCCGTCCTTGTCGTTCCAGAAGAAGACGGGCATGGAGGGCATTGGGCTTATTATGACCATTTCACCTACTTCATTTATTACGGGCTCTCCGGAATCGCTGTAGGAATGGAGGTCGCAACCGAGAGCTCTGCATTGAATTTCTCCGATGTGAACCGGTTTCCATGGACTGCTGCCTACAAAGGCTGTGCACACATCGGTTCCACCACTCATAGAACACAACCAAACTTTATCTTTGACGGACTCGTACACCCATTTAAAAGCTTCGGGAGGCAGGGGCGATCCAGTGGAACCAATGCTCTTCAAAGCAGATAAGTCCAGGTTCTTACCGGGCTGCAGTCCCTTTTTCATACAAGCGACCAAAAAAGGCGCACTGGTTCCAAAATGTGCAATGTCCGCCTCTTCGACAAATTCCCACATGGCATTGAGGTTGGGATAGGCCGCACTTCCATCGTAAAGTACTACCGCGGCTCCGGCAAGCATGGAAGCGTGAACAAAATTCCACATCATCCAACCGGTGGTGGAGAACCAGAAAAAGTGTTCTCCCGCTTTTACGTTGTTCTGCAAATGAATGTATTTAAGGTGCTCTATCAATACGCCGCCCTGAGAGTGAGTAATGGCTTTGGGAGCACCCGTTGTTCCTGAAGAGTACAAAACCCAAATGGGATGATCAAAAGGGAGTGGGATGAACTCGGGTTCAGAAGAACCATCAAAATCTATCTCAGTCCAATAGTCAGCATGCTCAATTCCAAGGGGCCTTTTTTCACCGTTGTAAAAGGGTATCACCACTATCCTTTTCAGGCTGGGCAGGCGATCACATATCTTCTCAAGCACATTCAATTTATCGTAATTTTTTCCATTGTAGGAATAGCCATCGACTGCAATCATCACTTTGGGCTCGATTTGCTCAAATCGTTCAAGCACACTGTCCACACCAAAATCAGGCGAACAACTGGACCAAATGGCACCCAGCGAAATGCAGGCAATAAAAGCAATACTGGCTTCTGGAATATTGGAAGTAAAGGCCACCACTCTGTCGCCCTTCTGAACCCCACATTCTTTTAAGTACCGTTGCATAGCAGCCACTTTCTCTTTGAGTTCCCTGCCTTTCATATGAGAGAGGGGGCGGGTCTCCGATTTTGAAATCAATGCAATATCCTCGTCTCCTATGGCATTGAGCATTTGCTCTCCGTAATTCACTTCGAGCCCTTGAAACCATTTTGCTCCGGGCATTTCCATCGAACTGAGGACTTGTTTTTCATCCACTTGAGTCCAGAGGCCGTAGTATTCGGCTATGCTTTTCCAAAACAAGTTCAACTCATCGACCGACCATTGCCAAAAATCCTCGTAGGAATCAAAAGGCCGGTGGATGTATTCTTTTTCTAAAAGCCAATGCACAAAGGCATTCAGGTTGGATGATTGAACGAATTCTTCATCGGGTATCCATACGGCTTTTCGATCTTCTGACATAGGTTGGGTTTTTACTTGGGCACGCAAGTTAGTGAAAACCATTGGCAGTGCCAAGGCTCAAATCTAAAAACATGGAATCAGTCGGCAAAAACGTGTGGCGGGAGGATTCAGATATAAAACTTGTATTTCTATCCTTTGAAATGTCAGTCAAAACAACCTAAAAAAGCGTCTTTTTTTAAATGAAAATCCGGAGGCCGTAATAAAATTTAAAAAAGTTGAGGTTGCGCTCTAATATATCCCATGAAAGCTGTCCGTAATCGACACCAAGTTCCAGTGCGACGGAGGGACCGATCATATAATTGACACCCAGGCCCCCATCCAAATAGTGGTAAGTACTCTCGGCTCCCAGACCACTGAAGTTAATTCCACCGAATTCATATCCGGCCTGAACGAACAAATGAGTGCGATCCGCTCCAAGTGGCAGGTAGTACCGCAAACCTGGGGAAATAGAAAAAAGAGTAATGGCGGGATCGACCTCGGACTGGCTGTAGTTTACCATCCCAATTCCAATGTCAAACATCACCCGGTCGGACAAAAAGAAACCGAAACCAAAATCAAATATTCCGACATTGCTGCTGGTCTCACTTAAATTGGTAAAGCGGATTGCTTCGGAATTCAATTCAGCCTCGGTTGTGCTCCTTAAATTGAGAACCGCCTGGTCAAAAGAATTGTTGAGATTGACTCCGGCGGCAATGGAAATGGTTCCCCTTCTAAAAAAATGATCGGTCTCTTCAAGGGCCTCCCGGGATCTGTTACCAAGTATGGCGCGCCAGCCGAGGTCAAAAGTGAGGCCGTTGTATCGGATTTGTGAGGTGTTGAGGCTTTCCATAAAAGTAAAACCCAATCCGACCTCCAGCCCCAATCCTTCTGTCAATTCATAACTCATGCCCGTCGCAGGTCTGATGTAAAAGCGGGACTCAGAATCACTCCCCTCCTGATAACCAACCAACAGACCACTTTCCAATTCTCCAAAAAAGTGAAAATTTTCGGACTGAGGGTTAATGTAATAGCGACCAAAGGCCGCGTAGAGCGCACTTCCAAAGTTATTTCCGCTCTGAAGGAACCCACTTCCCCCGATTCTGACTCCCACTGCCAGGGATTCCAGAGGCAGGTACCCCACCTTGGCGTACAATTGAGGAAATACAATTTCCTCCTCCGTTTCGTAACCACTGTGGCCGTAAAAGTCCAGCAACCAACTCCCCTTTTCTATCTGAGCCTGAGCCGAAAAGAATAAAATCATTAAAAAAGTACTCAAAATAAGTTGTCTCATCTGTTTAATTTTTTTCTGTACCATTGGCTGCAAACGCAAAAATTCAAAGTAAAACCTTTGTGTCTCTCTTTGTAAATCGCAGTCATGGACTGTCTCATCTAGTTGTTATTTTACTTAACGCTTGGTTGCTGTCATCAAATTCAAAGTTATCCTTTGGTTGTCAATACGAATACCCGACGAAGCGGATTCATTGGTCTTTACCTTCCCGTAT
>SKYC01000122.1 GCA_007128085.1 Saprospiraceae bacterium
ACTCGGAGACAACCCCCTTCCTTCCAGTTGCTTGAGAAGTTGTCGCTGAATGGGGGCGGTCCGTTGGATTTCAATCTTTGAGGGACTGTTGTTGTCCACGGGCAGATACAGGTCTTTTTTCTCGAGCCCCTTCCAATGGATGAACTGTCCGTACTGCATTTGGAGTACAAATCGGCTGAGTTCGCTCCGTCCCAATCCGGTGGTCTGTTCACTGTAAAGGATATCCATGGTTTTAGCACCCGCGATCAGGGTCCAGAAATAATAGCTTTGGTCGGCCATTTCATCGTCCGTAGTGGGCAGGCCGAAGTACTTTTTCAGAGAAAAGGGAATGAAAGATTGAGCTTTGGCGGAGGGCTGAATCCCCTCATTGAGCGAGGGTAAAATAAGGTGATCGTAACTGACATTTCTGGACTCCAGAGCTCCCATCAATTGTATACCACTCAATGGTTCCCCTTTAAAGGGAATCCGCCTGGACTGAGCGATGTCCCGAAGCATATTTCTGAGCAAATCGGGCTCAATGCCGTCCGACCATTTCTTCAAATGGTCCCGCAGTTTCATGAGAACCTGATGAGCGGTGCGAATGATTTCCTGTTTGATGTCGATCAAACCTTCTTCTTCCTTTTCCTCATTGAAAAAGTCGTAGAGGTACTCCATGAGTTGCAACAGTGATTCCACCAATTTAGGAGCTGATTGCCCCTTTTTTACGATTTCAGTCACTATGGGCTTACCCATCATTTCACTGAGTTCCTTGGCAGTGAAAAAAACTTTCTCCCTGAGGTCTACCGTCCTTCCGCGCTCGTCTTTTTGCTTTACCGCATCCATCCACTTCTTATAAAATCCGGGCAGATATGGATTGAAAAATATTTTCTCCAGATTTCTGTAGTGGAATTCCCCGCTCGTTTTGGCAGCTTCTTCGTGCAGAGTGATCAGATCGCGGATCAGGTCGTAAGCCGGCGTTTTGATCAGGTTCAAACCCGCCGAAACATTGATGGGAATTTCACCCTCGGGCAATGCCCAAAGTAAGGGCAATAAAAGATTCTCGTCGTTGAGGATGACCCCCGCTCTCATCGAACTCCCCTCCACTGCTGCTGCTGTTTTTTTCATATAGTGAACCACCATCTGCGCTTCAAGACTCTGAAAAGGAACGGGAACCAAATTGACTTCCTTCACATCCGACCTCAAATCCGTTCCTGTATCAGCCGCAGGGGGAAACTTTTTCAGATTTTGCTTCAAAAACTTACCCCCTTCACTTGCGAGTTCATTCAGCAGGTAGGGATCCCGATTCCAATAAAACTTCGCCTCTTCGCTTTTTTTAAGATGTGAAAAAAGTTTGTCCTCGCAGCGATTGATTCTGTTGAAGCCTACAAAACAGTATTGGGAACTGTCTGAAAAATCCATACCGGGAAGTTTTTCCGCCAACTCTCTGTACACCATACCGGAATAAGCCAACTTCTCCTCCCGCAATCGGCGGTTGAATTCCCTGTATACACCCGCAAGCATGGTCCACACTTTCATAAATTTCTCACCGGGAGTTCCCGGACCGTGTTCGCGGGAGAAATATTCCACAATTTTTCGAATCCCCTCACTGTCTTCAGGACCCGGCTGAAAGGCAGCTTCCACTTCCTTCAACTCGCGGACATGGGCGTATAACTTGTCGGGGTTCACCAGGTATTTGTCGATCTGATCAAAGTCGCTTATAAGTATTTTTCCAAAAAAATAGAACTGCTCAAAAGGCTCGTTAAAGGAACCAATTTCATTCCAAACATCGTGCAGAACAGATAATTGTGTCAATGGATCTGCTACGGTGAGCCGGCTTCTGGACCTAAAAAAGTCGTCAATGGTGGTAATATGGGGCGACCATACAGGACCCCGGGATTGTTTCGCCAAATGTCGCTGAAAAACCCGGCCGCTCCTTCGGTTTGGAAAGACCACCTCAATTTTATGTAAATCGGTTTTGCAATCAGAAGTTATTTTTTCGGCCACCTGGTAGAGAAATGAATTTTTCCGCATTGTTTTTTCTTGTCTGAATAGAGGTTAATGAATAGTTTGAGTCTGAAACGTCGCCATATTCTCAGACGACACGTTGGGCTTTGAGGATATCGGTGTAAAACAGCCATCCCTCCACAGAGTGGTAGCCCATTTCAACCACCAAATCGGTATAGGTCTTAAGCTGCATCTCGTACCCGGTCCGCTGGCTGCCCGTCTTGTAATCAATCAAAATGGCTTTTTTGCCGTCCAAAACCACCCTGTCCGGTCGATACCGACTACCATCGGGCAGCAGAATGTCCCTTTCATTCAACACTTCAATTCCATCGGCAAACCAGTCCCTCACTTTTTCCAATTCCAGTGCCCGCTCCACCCTGTTCTGCCAGTGATCGACTTCATTCGCACTGATTTGTCCGGATTCTACTGTATTCAAAATAGCTGCCGGGATATCCCTTTTGCGAATAACCAGTTCGAGTATTCTGTGCATAAGCAGGCCTTCTTCTATGGCAGTTCTTTGGTCAGAAGGGGTTGAACTCAGTTTTGCGTCCACCCATCGGCTTTTTATTTCGGGTAATTGAGCTCCGGAAAAGAGGGTTGAAAGTTCGACCTGTTTGGATACCCTCTCTTTTGAATCGGTCTTTTTCTTTAGCTCCCCAAGGCTGCTCTCGTCCTTCACATACACTTTCAGGCCTTCCGGATGGTCGTCCCTTTCAATGGAAGTCATTGAATTCCCGGCATGAACTGAAAGGTAATGGGGAAGAAATTCTTCGGCCCCATTGGCAGAGAGCTTGTTGAAAGAATAAATGAACAGTGCTTCCCTTGGCCGGGTACTTGCGACGTAACAAGCGTTGAGGGTGTCTATCCAGTTGTAGTAGATCTCTTTCCAGTACTCCTTTTTGTATTTCGTATCCCTGATACCCTGGGTCAAACTAATGGGAAATTCCAGTTTTTTTCCATCTTCTGACAAAAACCGATCGTCCTCCACCCACAGCGTGTTTTTTCCCCACCGCGGCATAAAGCTATCGGTTGCAAAGGGCAAAAATACTATGGGAAAAGCCAGACCCTTGGATTTGTGAATGGTCATTAACTGTATTTTATTGGAGCCGGATGGAGGCTGGACGTTTTTCTCACTCCCACTCTCTTCCCAGTATTCGAGGAAACCAATGAGATCATTGCCCTCTTTGGCCGCGTAGTTTTCTACTTCATCTGCAAAGCCTGCGAGGTAGTAAAACTGGCCTTTCAGCGCTTTTTGCCCGAGTTGGAGCTTATTTATTATACTGCTAAAAAAACCGTACAAGCCCTGGTTCTGCCCCTCATCAATCAGTTGGATCAATTCCTCCGGCAATCGGGCGGGAACTTCAATAAAAAAGGATGGGTCGCTCTCAAGGTCGAATAATTTCACCTCCAGTTTGGTTGAAAAATGGAGCAATTGGAGCCACATTCTCTGCATCTCCCGGTAATCGTTGCGCCCATAAGCGGCCATCCGCATTACAGAAACCACCATTTCCACAGCAGGTGAATCGGCTATGGAAAGCACTTCTTCTGAATAAAAATCAAAAATTTTGCTCCCGGGATGTTCTTTCTGCCATTCAGCCAGTTTTTTAATCAGCGTCTGGATATCCGACTTCCTCCGGGTCAGCATGGCGATATCCCCGGCACTGTATCCCGCTTTTTCCAACTCCAAAAGCTGCTGTTTTAGCCGGCTCATCAATGCCTCCTCATAGCCCTCCTCAGGCTCATCAAACATACATTCCAATTGCACGTGCCCGGGGTGATGATACTCCCTATTCTCCGGAATATTCTGTCTGGCAGCATCGCCACCAAAAACCTCTGAAATAAAGCCGTACTCTCCGTCTTCCAGCCCTTCGGGATAAGATTCCTTCAACATGGCGCGAAAGGCGCTGTTCAGTTTTTCGCCCAGCTCTCTGTACAGGTCGTTATTGAACACAATGATATTGGGGTGAGAGCGATAATTTTCGGCCAGGGATATCTCCTCCACCTGCGGGTCAAAATCCATTTTCACATGGGAGTTCAGCAGCCTCCAGTCCCCGTTTCTAAAGCGGTAAATCGCCTGCTTTACGTCTCCCACTATGAGATTTTCGCTGCCGGTGGCCAGGCTTTCACTCAGCAGGGGTCTTATATTTTCGTACTGATAGCGGGATGTATCCTGAAACTCATCGATAAACAGATGTCGGTAATGGTTGCCAATGCGCTCGTATATAAAAGGACTGTCGCTCTCTGTGATAAATGCCCGGAGCAACTCGTAGGTCTTACTGAGTAAAAAGATGTTGTTGTCAGCCGTGTATTCATCGATCATGGTATTGATGTAGGACAGTGCGGCAAATGAATTGAAGTTTTTCAGCAATTCAATATTGGCCCGATACAACTCTTCCTTTTCTTTTAAAAAAAAATCCACTTGTTCCAGGACGGGGTTCAGTTCGGGATAAACAGAGTCGATTTTTCTTTTCGCGTCATCGCTTGTTGATTTGATCGTCCATGTATCTGGATTTCCTATGGCTTCATTCCATCTTTTGCCAAGGTTCAACTTAAACATAGCCACACCTTCGTGTTTGAAAAAGGAACTCATGAAACTGCTCCCCTTATAGGGAAAATCATCTGCGTGGAGATCGTAAAGTTCAAGCTGAGTTCTCACCCGATCCTTTAACTGTTTGTATTCCTCGTCCAGATCTTTTATCTCCTTTATCAATTGATTTCGGATATCCCTGAGCACTTTCTTGTTTTTGCGGGTATCGGGCAGTTCGTGCTCCTTAAACAATTCCTCAGCGAGTTTATCCAGTGACCTGCGGTAGTCGGGACTTTTTTTATCCCTGACCAGTTCGTCCTGAATATTGTTTATAATCCCGATCAGTTCGTCCCCCTCTTCCATGTTTCTCAAGTAGGCAGTAATGGCATCACTGACGAGCTGTTTTTGGTTCAACTCCACATCGAAATTGCTCGCCAGTCCGAGCTCCCTGAAGAACGCCCTTACTATTCGCTGAAAGAAAGAATCGATGGTAGAGAGAGAAAAGTCCTGAAAGTTGAGCAAAATCTCCTTTTGAACCCTGCGTGCCTTTTCCTGTACTTTCCTCAAATCATTGCCGAATTCAGGTATGCGTTCCAGGAGGGCCTCTTTGTGTTTTGATCGGTTGGGGTTTTCCGCCAGAGTATTCAGGCTATCCAATATACTTTCCTTCATCTCACCCGCAGCCTTGTTGGTAAAAGTCATTCCCAGAATGCGGGAAAAATAGAAGGGTTCACTGCGGAGGATGAGAATGAGGTACTCCCGCGTCAAATTAAAGGTTTTACCCGATCCCGCGGAAGCTTTAAAGATTTTCAGATTCTTCATATAAGTGGAAAGTTGTAATAAAAGTCCTGCAACAAAAACCGGTGGGGAGTTATACCGGATTTGAAAGTCCGACGCAAATTAGAAAAAATTGAGCTATCGACCAAATTACTATTGGTCATGTCCTCAAAATATGTTCAATGGGTGAGATTATGGGCGTAAATTTCCGGGGCTTCGAGGGCCTCAGCCACAAGACTATCGTTCCCAGACTCAACTAAACGCCCGCTGCCTGAGGCTCCCGAAGGCAGCAATAAGACATCAATAAGAGAGAGACTAAGTCCACGGCAAATTATTTAATAATTCATAAATGAGTCCGCTTCTATCATACATTTCTTCAACCTGACCTAAGAATTGAATTTATTTTTATCATGTACTTGGTTTATGTTTGGCA
>SKYC01000202.1 GCA_007128085.1 Saprospiraceae bacterium
CCTTTTGTCGTGAAAATGAGCGAAAAATTCAAGATCGAGGAAGAAGGGGAAATATTCCACAAGCGTAGCCATAGCTACGTTGAGGAAAGATTTTTCCTAATGACGAAGATATTGAGTTTTGTAGCCATTTGTAATAGAAAGAGGTTTTCGGAGTGGACTCATCAATACGCGTCTTGTAAGTAATTTATTTGACTACCCCAAAATTCGATCTCGATCAAGTATTATCGATGATCGTAAAGTCTCTTATATCTACATAATCCTCTTTTCCATGATCGGTATTCAGAATAATCCCTCCGAGCAGAGCGATCTTTTTGCACCTGAATTCTTTTTTTCCGGACTCGATCAGCTGGTTTAAAAAAGTAGATATGTGGTCATAAATCAGTTCTGTAGCTTCTCGTATGGGATGTTCACTACCCTGCAGCTCTGCTTTGTTTTTTTGCAAGACCTTCAACAACCGACTCTCCTGATAATCGTAGGCTGCCAACACTTCGTCCTCGGATTCGTCGGACTCCTCAGGAGGGTCTTTCAACAGCTGAAGAGCCAGGGCCAAAGCACCGCAGCAGGTTGAATCCCCGGACTGCCCCTTTCTCCGAATCGCTCCCAGTTCACCTTCACTGTTGATGCCGATATGTGGGCCGTAAAAAATAAACGCATATCCGTCTTCGGGAATGTGGTGAGCATAGGCCGCCATTCCGGTTCGTCCGACAAAAGGAACTCCACCCAATCCTCCCATAATAAAGGGTCTATCCTGTATTTGTCGAAATTCGGTGGACACATTGATATCGTCTACACATATACTGGTAGCCAGCAAGGTGTTTTCAAGGTCAAAACCGTGCACTTCTTCCAATTGACTGAGATAATCGCCGGTAATCTCTTTTGCCGAACGCGCTCCCGGATAATGGGTCAAAACTTGCTTTTTCATAATTAATATTTATTTTAGTTACAATTGTCAAGTCAAAAATTAAAAATAACTCACCTTATTCTAAGGTCAATTCGATCCGATTCATCCAATTTCTGGCAAAAATAGAAAATTAAAAAAAGTCAGAGCCTACAACTATATTTATCTATAGTTGAGCCATCAAAAAGTTCCATTCACAGTTGATAGAATCCCTATTTCCCAGGTTATTTCAAATCCATTAATTGATCTATACCCAGAGGCCTGTTGACCATAAATCCCTCACCGAATTCACTGGCAATGTAGCGGCCGTAAGTTCTCGCCTTTGCTTCCAGTTGTTGGAAGTAATCGGAATTGGAAATCGGGGTGGCCGGTGCATCCATCCCGGGATTGTAAAACTGCGTCTTGTACTCCTTTACAATTTCGACCTTTTTCTCCATATACGGACGGATATCCACCACAAAATCAGGGACTAAATGATAATCCTGAATGTAGTGAATCAGCAGTTGCGGACGCCAACTCTGGAGTACTTTTCCATCGGATTCAAGTTCGAGGGTCTGCAAGCCGGACAAAAAGAAAGCTTCACGGACTATTTCTGCCGACCGGCCGTGATCCGGGTGACGATCTCTAAGGGCTCCTGCAATCACGAGTTTTGGCCTCGCTTTTCGAATCATTGCAGCCACTTTTGAATTGTTCTCTCTATTGGAAAACATAAACCCATCGGGCAGTCGGGCATTCCACCGAAACTCCACGCCCATTTTCTGTGCTGCCGCACGAGCCTCTTTTGATCGGGTCTCCCGATTGCCGCGAGTTCCCAGTTCACCCTCACACAAATCCAGTAACCCCACTTTAAATCCCGCATCCAGTTGCTTGAGAAGTGTCCCTCCGCAACCCAGCTCTATATCATCGGGATGAGCTCCGATGGCCAGAATATCCACCATGTATTATATATTTATTTAATATGAAAGCAGTGCCCTCAAATTTCATTTTCATGGGCACCCCCTTTTTAACAGGCATACGGCCAAGGGGTTCAATATCGACCTGGCAAAGGCGGAAAAAAAGCAATCACCACTGCAACAGGGCTGCTCCCCAGGTAAAACCACTTCCAAACGCAGCCAGACACACCAAATCTCCCCTTTCTACCCTCCCCTGCTCACAGGCTTCTGAGAGTGCAATGGGGACCGATGCTGCCGTGGTATTGCCGTATTTTTGAATGTTGCTAAAAACCTGATCGTCTCTTAACCTCAAGCGCTTTTGCACAAATTGACTGATTCTAAGATTGGCCTGGTGAGGCACCAGTAGTTTCAATTCCTCCGGAGATTTTCCGGCTTTTTCCAGGGTCTTTAAAATGACTTCGGGAAATTTTTGAACGGCGGTTTTAAAAACCAATTTTCCGTTCATATAGGGAAAAGTTTTCCCGTCTTTCAGCATTTTATCTGTGATGAAAATGGGCGACCAGGGATCCTCTGAAAATCCAAAATCCTTTTCATCGCTAAATACACCTCCGTGTGCACCCGGACACTCAAAAGCCAACTCTTCTGCGTAGGTGCCGTCGGAGTGGAGCTGGGTATTCAGTATCTCTGAAGAATCTCCCTCTTCTGCCGCACAGAGAACCACCGCACCGGCTCCATCGCCAAAAATGACGCTGACATCTCTTCCCCGGGTGGTAAAATCCAATCCCATAGAGTGCATTTCCGACCCCACCAGCAAAATCTTGGAGTAGTGGCCCGTTTTAATGAATTGATCGGCCACCGACAGGCCGTAAATAAAACCACTGCATTGGTTTCGGACGTCCAGGGCACCGATTTCCGTTCCGGTTATTCCCAGTTCTCTCTGCAAGAGTACTCCACAGCCGGGAAAAAAGTAATCGGGACTCAAAGTGGCGAAAATGATAAAGTCAATCTCCTCTTTGGCAATACCTGCATTTTCTATGGCTTTTTCTGCCGCTTTAGCGCCCAGAATGGTTGTATTTTCTTCAAACCTTCGTCCGAAGCGCCTCTCTTCTATTCCGGTGCGCTCCCTAATCCACTCATCGGAAGTATCCATTTTCTTTTCCAGGTCTTTATTTCGGATCACTTTTTCCGGTAGATAGTGACCGATTCCGGCTATTTTTGTCTTGTTCATCTTAAAAATTTTTTTATTAAACCTAATGGTTACAGACGCAAACTCACTCCCTCTTCACAGTGCCTGCAGTCTTTTGGCACCTGCAATATTCAATCAGACTGCGACTGAATACCCTGCAATTTAATGAGGTTTACAGATAAGACCAAAAAAAACTTCCACTGATTACATTTTATTCCTTCCACTAGGAACGCAGAGGAGAAAAAAGAAAAAGGTGTGGAGGGGATCCATCTATCTCCTGCAAAACTCCTCTGAACTCAGAGGATAATGTGATCCCTGACCAGCGGCTGAAAATAATCCCACCCCTGATCCTCAGGCCAGCAGGCAATTTTCAGTGCTTCTTTTCTAACCGGGTGTATAAAATTCATTTCACCACAATGCAAGGCAATGGCTCTGGGGTTGGGCCACTTTTCACCTTTGTATTTAACGTCACCCAGAATAGGAGATCCGACCTTGGACATTTGAGCCCGTACCTGGTGCGATCTGCCCGTTTTTAAACGAATTAAATACAAATGTCGGTTTCCCGAACTACCGATCAATTCGTAATCCAACTCACTCCTCTTCCAACCGCCCGGCAATTTTTTACCCCCCGGGTCATTTTTTACTTCTGTCTTATTCAGATTGGTGTCTTTTTTCAGCAGATGTCGAAGAGTCCCGCGATCCTTCAGCAGATCGCCGGTGCAAATACAGACGTATTTTTTCTCAATTTCCCGGTCTTTAATCAATTGATTCATACGCGAAAGCGCTTTTGAAGTACGGGCAAAGACAACACAACCCGAAGCTGGGCGGTCAATTCTATGCACCGGATTCAAAAAGACATCCCCGGGCTTGTTGTATTTGGCCTTCAGGTATTTTTTTCCCCATTCCAACAGGGTGTCGTCCTTTGTCTCATCGGAGTGAACCAACACCCCTGGTGGTTTATGGAGCGCCAATAAGTGATTGTCCTCAAAAATGACCTTGTATCCCATTATGTTGATTTTTGTAATACACTTTTAAAAATTTACTTCTCCTCTCCTGCCCTACCTTTAATAAACTATAATAGCTGCGAATATAAAGAAAATATTATCGGCAGACACGAATCTGCAAGAGAACAAATACGCAGGTCTCAGAATCATCATTTTCACAGTCAAAACCATTGGCTGAAAAAAATGATTTACATTTGCGAACCTATATCGGAATGCAAAAATGGGGTCCAACTGTATTTTAATGTCGGTCATTCACCAACCTCTGCAGCCGATTCGCCACAAAATGAAACGACCATGTACGAACTAAAAACAGGATTTTCCCCCTGCCCCAACGACACTTTTATGTTTGATGCTTTGGTCAACGGCGATCTACTCCCCAAAGATTGGTCCTTACATTGTACCATAGCCGATGTGCAGGAACTGAACGAACTGACCGCTGCCGGCCAACTGGACGTCAGTAAAATAAGTTTTGGTGCTTATCCCGCCATTTCAGATCGCTATGAATTATTGAGAACCGGTGCAGCCCTCGGTTTTGGGGTAGGCCCCTTACTTGTATCCAAAAAAACCGACTCTGCATTCAGACAAAAACTACCAACCACCCCAGTGGCCATACCCGGGCAACAAACCACCGCTGCCCTATTACTCAAGCTCTTTTTTCCGGAATTAAAAAATACCGTTCCAACGCTTTTTTCAGAGATTGAGGAGGCCGTTCTCAAAGAAAAAGCCGGGGCCGGAGTGATCATTCACGAAAACAGATTTACCTATCGCGATAAAGGCCTGAAGTTATTGGCCGACCTGGGAGAACTGTGGGAGCAAAAAATGGAAATGGCTCTCCCTCTTGGGGGTATTGCTATTCGAAGAGATCTCCCCCCGGCGATTAAGTTGCAGTTTGAACAAGCATTGAAAAAGAGCATTGAACTCGCATTTGAGCGCCCCGATGACAGAATGCCCTACGTAGTGAAATACGCCTCAGAAATGGATCCGGAGGTGATGAAAAAGCACATCGACCTTTACGTTTCGGACGAATCCATCTGGCTGAGTAAAGAAGCAAGAAAAGCAGTAATCACCCTTTTGAAACAATCCGGTATCGAAGAGAAAAAAAATTTTACTGAGGACTTGATTTTTCTCCAATCATAACCAATTGTTTACATATTAAATTTAATTTATTTATAAATTTTGCACATTTTCAGGGCAAAACATATGGCATATATTTGTAATGTGTTATATATTTGCCCCGTGCTTAGATACAATGACCTGTAAAAAAAGAGCACAATGAACCATCATTATGGTTCGCCTTAGTGAACTATGCGTTTCTTAGTTTTAGTTAGTATTATTCAAAAATGCAGTGCCGGATAACGTTCCGGCACTCTTTTTTTTTCTCCAGAGGCTCCTACTCTCTCTCAATAAAAATGCTCCACCGTTCAAGTCAGTTAAACCCAGACACCGACTTCAGGCAGAACCCCATGTATATAATCTGTGCTTTTTTTTTGAATTCCCGGGCAATGCCTACGGCAATCACCTGTTTATTGCCCGACTGAAAAAGGGGGTATTGATTGAGGATGAAATCACTTAGGGAACGCGACTTAAGACAAATTTTTGATAAATTACTAGGTGCATTTTTCCAAAGGGTTATATCTTGCGCTTCTAAATTCTGAAACTATGATAATTGGAGTGCCAAAAGAAATAAAGCCCAGTGAAAACCGGGTAGCCGTAACCCCTGCAG
>SKYC01000280.1 GCA_007128085.1 Saprospiraceae bacterium
AAATCATAGGTTTGGATGAGGAAAGGCCTATTCGCAGCGGACTCATTCACGAATTTTTAACGATAATCTGGTGGCTGGGGTGGTCCTTGTCGAAGGGCTCTCGAAGCCCCGGCAAATTTATCGCCATAGAGTTTAAATAACCCACCCTTTAGGGAAGGGGCAAGGTTTCCGGCAATCAAAATCCAAACACCTATCCACCCCTCAGCGCAAATAAGACAGCCACCAACAGCAGGGCAATCCCCACCAGTCTCGATGTCATGGCGATGGCTTTGTGGAGTATTTTAAAGTGGTCCTTCATGGGTTTAATTTTAACTAGATTTATACGATCTTAAAACGCTCGGTGTAAATATACCGCCAATCCATGCCCAGATCTTTTAAAGCGATTTCCGCTATATCCATCAACGGGTCTGGACCACATATCAGATAGATGTAATTTTCACTGTCTTCCGGTAGGTATTTCTCCAGGAATTCGCGGTCTATTTTCCCGGTCTCGCCCTCCCAACCCTTAGGAGGATCTGTGAGCAGGTGTAGGAGCTGCAGGTTGAGCTCCTTATTTAGCTCTTCTAATTCTTCGTAAAAAGTGGCTTCCTCCAGGTTTTCATTGCCGTAGATCAGTGTAACTTTCCTTTTGTCCTTTTTATCTCTCATCGTTCTGAGCATGCTAATGCCGGGCGTTATGCCGATCCCTCCCATGATTAAAAACAGATTTTTTCCCGCAATGGGAGTAAATGAACCGAAAGGGCCCTCCAGGAAAAGGCGATCACCTATTTTAATATCTTTCCAGGTGGAGGTAAAATCGCCCATAACCTTGGCCGTAAAAGAAAGAGTATCGGATTCAGTACTGGAAGTCATAGAAAATGGATGCTGCTGAATACTGAAGGGGCTGTCATGGATGGTGAGCCATGCAAACTGTCCGCATTGGTACTGCATTTTTTTGTGCCCCACGGCTTCTACTTCGATGGACCAGGCATCTCCGCGCTCCTCTTTTACACCCACTACCCGATACGGCTTTTTTCGGTTGAGCCAGGGCCTGACCAGCCGGGTGTGAATCACCGCATACATGCAGCCACCGATCAGAACAGAGACCACAGCCTGTTTTCCGAAAGTATTGAGGTAGTGCCCGACCTGCAATGCGTGAGAAAGGCCGATGAAAACGATGGCCAGTGCCAGTAAGCCGTGGATTAATCTCCAGGTTTCATAACTCAGGTTGAAGGTTGCCCGCCACAAACTGCTCGCCATAATAAAAATAAGTGCCACACTTGCAAAGCTTAAAAAAACCGCTCTTAGCAAATTGATACTTGGGTCAAAGTAGGCCAAAAAACCGGGATTGACCGCAATGAGAATGATCGGGTGTGCCAGTACAAATAAAAAAGCGACAATGCCCATCTCTTTGTGAAAATGCAGGAGATTGTCCATGCCGTAGGACGGGGCGATTTTTTGCAACCGTCCGGTAAATAAAAATTGAAGGGCCAACATGGCCAGGCCTATATAGCCCAGGGCAACGGCAAATTCAATCCAAAACGCTCTGTATTCCGGAATGTGTCCCGAGGAGACTACGGCCAGGGGGATCAGACTGAATAGAAAATAAATAGCCAACCACAGCAGTCCTCTTCGGTAACTGTATCGCATATTTGGAGGTGTAATTTTTCAATTGTTTTTTTCTGTCTCGCCTTCCTCTCGATCTCCATCCTCGCCTTTCTTTATTTTTTCCCCCTCCTTTTCTTCTGCTTCAAGTTGTTTTTTGCTGTACTGGCTGAGTAGGACCGCAATCCCCAAAAGGACCAGATAACCCAATAAAAGCATTAGGTAAGGCAGGTCAAAAAGATTTTCTAATCGGGCCAGTAAAAAGGCGGATAACCACGAAAACAGAGAAATAAGCCCCATGGCAAAAGCAGCTTTATTCAGTAATTCGTAGCGGCCTTTGTCCTTTTCCTTTACGGATATTTTTTTCATTTTGGGAATGACAAAGCGGTTGAGTGCGGCTCCGTTGAGGATCAAAACCAATACCACCGTCATTTTCATCAAAAACCGGGGATTTTCAAGGTAGGTCTCCGGAGTGGGTAGAAGCAGAGCAGCACCACTCAACAATAGCAGTGCCAGGCCGAGAAAAATCATTTGAGAAATGAGGTGCATGACTACAGACTCTCTGGCTTTAATGGTATAGTCTTTTATGAAATGAGAAAATATGAGGTCGTTGACAAAAATGCCTCCCAATCCCATGGCCAATCCCAGGAGGTGAATGGTCAGGTGGTACTCTCTGGTTTCGGCCAGAAATTCCATCCAATTCACCTGTACTCCCTCCACAGTAGCAAAAATGATCAAGAGGGAAAAAATTACGGACATCAGCAACCAGAGACTGAATTTTTTTGCCACCATTAATGCCAACATCATCTTTAAAGATGCCAGGAAAAAAGCCAGTCCTGAAAGGTATATCACCGCCAGGTCGAGCTCAGGGACTCTAATGGCAAAAATCAGTTTCACCAAATAGATCAGAGCGGTGATTACAAAATACCAAAACAGTATCCTTTCCATGGGAATCTCGAAAAAAAGCCTGCTCTTAATTTGTTTGTAACTGTCTTCTTTCTCTGGATCCCGGGGCATTTTCAACTTCTCTTTTCTTCTCCTTTCCATCAGAGCGTAAAAAAGAATGGCCACACCCGTAAGGGCGATAACAAACAAGGATAGTAAGTTCAGTTCCATTTTTTCAGAGGTTTGGGATCAGAAATCTATAAAACCCAATGCTTTTTGCATTGCCACCCCTTAAAGATAAAAATTTATGGATAAAATCCTCAACAGCAGCAGCATTTTTTTCAAAAAAGTATAAACAAAGTTCAGGGGTGTCCCATTTAATATACAGAGAAGGAAGTAAATAAATAATCAAAACCAACAATTATGAGTACGCACAACCTGACCGAATCGAAAGCACAGAAAAAAATTGCAAAAATGGCAGACAATATCTCCATTGCCATGTTGCTCACTGATTTGACAAACCTTCCCATAAGTACCGCACCCATGACTACCAAGAGAGTGGACAATGAGGGGAATATCTGGTTTTTAAGTGAAAAGAACAGCGAGCACAATGACAATATTTTAAAGGATTCCCGGGTGCAATTGATATACAGCCATCCCTCTGAAATGGAATTTATGAGTATTTACGGTAAGGCTGAAATTACTACCGACCCCGATTCGATAGAAAAGTTGTACAGTAAAATCGACGATGCCTGGTTCAGCGGAAAAAAAGATCCCAACATTACCGTTCTTAAAGTCAGTCCCCGGGAGGCGTACTATTGGGACACCAAGCAAAATAAATACATCAGTCTTTTGAAAGTGGGTGCCGCAGCCATCACCGGGAACAAAGCAGATATCGGGAAAAAGGGGAAAATGAATATTCATTGATTTGTATACCTCAGGTGACAAATCATTTTTTCAATCCGACTGCGACTTAAGTCAGTGAACATCTTTACGTTGTTTTTACGGGGGCATTGCATTCCTTAATCTTTTCCAGGATACCTGCCTTAAATTCTCATTTTTTGGCAAAATAAGCTTATGTTTGTTTCATGTCATGAAGTTTGGTAGTCGTAACTTTTCAGGCCATATTATTTTTATTTAGTTGCTTGCAGTAAGAGTATATTAAAACTGACCTCTAAAACAATCATTGAACTGCTATGATTAATCGCCCATTGATTTCTCCTAAAAATATCGCTGTAATTGGTGCTTCCGATAAGGTCAGCAAACCGGGCGGCAAAGTGTTGAAGAACTTGCTCGACGGGGATTTTAAAGGAGAAATATTTGCAGTGAACCCCAAGCCGGTAAGCGTAAAAGGAGTATCACATTTCCAAAGTGTAGACGATTTGCCGGAAACCGACCTCGCCATTTTATCCATCCCCGCTGCTTCCTGCCCTGAAGCTGTTGAAAAACTGATTGAAAAAAATACAAAGGCATTTATCGTGTTCAGTGCGGGTTTTTCCGAAGCCGGTGAGGAAGGCGAAAAACTCAGTGAGAAACTGACGGAAATGGTCGATCGGGCAAACGCTTGTCTGATCGGGCCCAATTGTATCGGAATTATCAACGAAAACTACAAAGGCGTTTTTACTACTCCGGTCCCGGAGTACCATGCCGACGGCTGCGAATTGATTTCCAGTTCAGGAGCCACGGCTGTTTTTATCATGGAGGCCGCCATGTCCACCGGCCTGCGGTTTTCCAATGTGTATTCTATAGGAAATGCAGAACAGACAGGAGTGGAAGAATTGCTGGAGTACATGGACAAAAACTATGTCGAAGGTGAGAGTCCACAGGTGAAATTGCTTTACCTCGAGCACATCAGGAATCCCTTTAAATTTATGAAGCACGCCTCTTCCCTGGTAAGAAAAGGGTGTAAAATAGCTGCGATTAAAGCCGGTTACTCCGAAGCGGGTAGCCGGGCAGCTTCTTCTCACACCGGTGCAATGGCTACTTCTGACACGGTGATCAGGGCATTGTTTAAAAAATCGGGCGTGGTTTATTGTAGTGGCAGAGAGGAATTGATTACCATCGCTTGTGTGTTTTTGTCTAAAGAACTCAAGGGTGAAAATATCGCCATCATTACCCATGCCGGCGGCTCCGCAGTGATGCTCACAGATGCACTGACCCACCGGGGATTGAAGGTACCTCAAATCGATGAAGAAAAAGCCGGGCCTCTTCTAAAAATACTGCATCCCGGATCTTCCGTAGTCAACCCCATTGATTTTCTCGCGACGGGCACAGCCGATCAATTGGGTGAAATCATTGATTTTTGCGAAAAACTGGACAACATAGATGCCATGATTGTCGTATTTGGCAGTCCGGGGCTTTTTCGGGTAAAAGATGTGTACGCTCTGTTGGATAAAAAAATACACCGGTGTTCAAAGCCCATTTACCCGGTATTGCCTTCTTTAATCAACGCGAAAAGCGAGATTGATTTTTTTCTGTCCAAAGGCCATATCAACTTTCCGGATGAAGTTACCCTGGGCAAAGCCTTGCCCTATGTTTACTTTGCACCCAAACCCACCTACGGCATAACCCATCTCGAGAAAATAGCCGACGCTACGGTCAGAAGTATAATCAGTCAATCCGGCAATGGCTACCTGGCAGCCGATGAAACACGGGAATTGATGAAGGCAGCAGGAATTGATGTGGTTAAAGAGAGAGTTTGTGTCACTGAGCATTGTCTACAAGAGGCTGTAAGGGAAATACATTTTCCCGTGGCGATGAAGGTGACAGGCCCGGTGCACAAAACCGAAGTTGGGGGTGTATCGCTGAATGTGAACTCAGCGGAATTAATGGAGGCCGAGTTCAACAGGCTGATGCGCATTCCCGCTGCCAGAGGCGTATTGATTCAGCAAATGCTGGAGGGTGAGGAACTGTTTGTGGGTGCTGTCCGACAATCCAATTTTGGCCATTTGATCGTCTGTGGTTTGGGAGGGATTTTTGTCGAAGTATTAAACGATATATCCTACGGCCTGGCTCCGCTCACCAGGGACGAAGCCAGGACCATGGTCCGCAGCTTAAAAGGGTATAAAATCATTGAGGGCTACCGATCTAAAGAAGGAGTAAGTGAGGAACTGTTTATCGATGCAATCGTCAAAATAGCCTCACTGGTTCACCTCGCACCCGAAATCAGCGAATTGGATATCAATCCGTTTATGGCCAATCAACATCAATTGGTAGCTGTGGATGTC
>SKYC01000213.1 GCA_007128085.1 Saprospiraceae bacterium
AACTGTGGTGATGAATTCCCGGGATTTTTGACTCTACCCCCAAGTAGAAGAGCAGGCTGGAAGGAGCCATCGTCCGCTTCGACCAGTAATCCGCGCTGTACTTTCTGAATTTTTCCGGAAGCACACATTGCTCAAAATGCCGGTAATCAGAAGAGTTGATTACAAAATCCGTTTCGAATCTGCCATCGGCCGTTTGTATTCCCGCGATATTATTTCCCCTCATTTCCACCGAATCTACAGCGCTTCCGGGTCTTAGTCTGACTCCCAGATCCCGGTTGATTTTCTCCAGGGCTTTAACGGTCTCAAACATACCTCCCATGGGGTACCAGGTACCCAGACTCAGGTCAGCGTGATTCATCAAGCTGTACAGAGCGGGAATTTTCCAGGGTGTTGCTCCGAGAAACAATACCGGAAATTCCAGTATTTCGCGAATCCTCCGGTCTTTGAATTCGGCCCGTACTACTGAGGACAGAGATTTAAACATTTGGAGTTTAAAAAAACTCGACAAAATCCGAAAGTCAGCAAATTCGAGGACTGAATGAGAAGGTTTCCATACAAATTCCTCCATGCCCACCTTGTATTTATATGCGGCTTCATCTAAGAATCTTTGAAGTTTTACACCACTTCCCTTTTCTATTTTTTCAAACTTTTCTTTCAACTCAGTTAAACCAGCCGGAACTTCAAACTCAGAGTGGCTGAAAAAAACCTTGTAGGATGGATCCAGGCGTTTTAATTCGTAAAAGTCTGACAGCTGGTATCCCAGGGAATCAAAAATATGTTCGAATACATCAGGCATCCAATACCAACTCGGCCCCATGTCAAAGGTAAAACCGAGGGAGTGAAACTGTCGGGCGCGGCCCCCCAGGGTTGGATTTTTTTCAAATAAATCCACTGAATAGCCGGCTTTTGCCATGGTAGCAGCCGCCACCAGGCCGGAAAAACCACCACCTATCACTGAAACTTTTTGCTCCATACGATCTTTACTCATTAAGTACATACTCGGAAGGGTGTGAACGCCCCGTCTAAAAAAAGGTATCGTTTGCGAACCATGAATGGTTACCCATTTCTGTAACAAAGAGTAAACTTGAGTAAATCATTTTTTGTTTAAACTTTGATGGTAAATTTATTCGATTTATTAAACAAAAACCCAGAAAAGAGAAATGAGAAATGAGAAATGAGAGTGAGAAGGGATAAAAAAAACAGGCAGCTCTCGACACGGGGGTCGGAACTGCCTGTTTTTATTCAGTTGATAACCGAAAGGAAATAAATTACTTTTTCTCCTTGGCCTTATCGTCGCTATCGTCCTTTTCTTCTGAACTGTCTTCTGCGTCTTCACTCTCTCCGGAAGGCGCGTCATCTGCAGCTGCCTTAGGTTCTTCGGCTTTCTCTTCGGCTTTCTCTTCTTCACCGGATTTTTCCTCGGCTTCCTGAGCTTCCGTCTCGGTCTCCTTTTTCTCAGACTTCACCTCCTCTTCCGGAGGGGCTTCATCCACTACTTTGGACTTCTTTTCCTCAGCCTCAGTTGACTTCTTATCCTCCTTTCCTTTTCCTTCTTCAGCGGCTTTGGCAGCCTCCTCATTGCCGTCGAACTGATCCTTGAGGTCGCTGAAAGCGCTCAATTCACCCAGAGTGGTTCTCTCCACACTTTTCTGGGTTTTCTTAATGGCCTTTGAAGTTTGTTTGCGCTCTTTCTCTTCCCCTTTTTTCACTTCTGCATCCGCCTCTCTCTGAATATCTTCCAGGTAGCGTTTGTGAGAAACCATTATGCGCTTGTCGTCTCTGTTGAACTCAATTACCTTAACGGTGAGAACGTCTTCGACTTCTGCCATGACACCATCTTCCTTCCGGATGTGTTTAATCGGCGCAAAGGCCTCCAGTCCGTAGGGCAGTTGTACAATGGCTCCGCGATCGTCTTTTCTGATAATGGTCGCTTCGTGATAGGATCCGACAGGGAATACATTTTGGAAAGTATCCCATGGATTCTCTTCAATTTGTTTGTGACCGAGGGACAGTTTTCTGCCTTCCTTGTCGATCTCCAGAATTACCACCTCGATATCATTACCCACTTTGGTAAATTCAGAGGGGTGTGAGAATCTCTTCGTCCAGGAGAGGTCTGAAATATGAACCATACCTCCGATACCTTCTTCAAGCTCTACAAAAACTCCGTAGGGAGTCAGGTTTTTCACTTCACCGGTATGACGGCTTTCCACAGGGAATTTTTTATCAATCTCAGCCCATGGATCAGGACTCAGTTGTTTGATGCTGAGCGACATTTTTCTGTCGTCATTGTCTATGGTGACCACCATGGCTTCCAGTTCTTCACCGAGCGTAAAGTACTCTCTGGCATTGATTGGCTGGTTGCTCCAGGAAACCTCCGAAACGTGAATCAACCCCTCAACACCGGGCTGTATTTCCAGGAATGCACCGTAATCTTCTATGTTTACAATCTTCCCTTTGACCACGGCACCTTCTTTCATGCTGTCGTCGAGAATATCCCATGGATGAGGTTGGAGTTGTTTCAGACCCAGTGAAATTCTCTTTTTATTTTCATCGAAATCCAGAACCACCACATTGACCTTATCGTTGAGTGACAGTATTTCGCTCGGGTGGTTAATCCTACCCCATGAAATATCAGTAATATATAGAAGTCCGTCAACACCACCGAGATCCATAAAGGCACCGAAGTCAGTAAGGTTTTTAACCACTCCTTCGAGCACCTGACCTTTTTCAAGGCCAGAAATAATCTGGTCTCTTTGTTCTGCTAGATCGCTTTCTATCAATGCCTTGTGGGAAACCACGGCATTTTTGATCATTTCATTGATTTTCACTACTTTAAAGTCCATGGTCTTTCCGACATAAGAATCGTAATCGATGATGGGCTTGATATCAATTTGCGAACCGGGGAGGAATGTTTCAAGACCTCCGCAATCGGCGATCAATCCCCCTTTGGTTTTGCTGATCACCTTACCTCTGATAATCGTACCGTTTTCGTATGAATCAACAATGTTGTCCCAGGCCTTAAGCAATTTCGCTTTTCTCCTCGACAAAACAAGTTGCCCCTTCTCGTCTTCGGTTTTTTCAATGTATACATCCACTTCATCCCCAACATCCAGGTCTGGCATATCGCGAAATTCAGAAAGAGATACCAGTCCATCTGATTTGTAATTCAGATCGAGCAATACATCGCCTTCGTAAATAGACTTTACTTTCCCCTTTACGATCTGGCTGTCTTCCAAAAGTCTGAGGGTACTGTCGTACTCCTGCAACATGCTTTCGACCACCTCATCAGAATACGGCAATTTGTAATTGTTGCCGAGCTCCCAATCAAATTCGTCGTGCACCTCACCGGTGCGCGGATCTACATAAACATCCTCTTCGGACTCAGCTTCTGCATCTTCCGCAACAGGCTCTTTCTCTTTTTCCTCCTTTTCAGCCTCTTTGGATGAGTCTTCACTTTCCGGAGTTTTTGGATCCTCCTTCTTTTCAGTGGCCGGCTCTTCTTTTTTTGATTCCTTTTTGGCGGTCACCTCTTCTTCCTTGGTCGCCTCTTTTTCAGTGGAAGCTTCAGACTTGGCAGTCTCCTTTTCAGCACTTACCTCTTCTTTAGCGTCTCCCTTTTCTTCGGTGGGTTCAGTTTTAGCAGTCGTCTCTTCGGCACTTACCTCCTCTTTAGCCGACTCTTTTTCTGTTGATGATTCAGTTTTGGCAGGCACCTCTTCAGCACTCACCTCTTTTTTAGAATCTTCTTTTTTTGCGGTAGAACTATCGACCTTTTCACTGACTTTTTTATCTTCAGCAGGTTGATTTTCAGGAGATTCTACCTTCTCCTTTTCTTGATTCTTGTCTTCTGACATAATAAAGAATCTGTTTTAAATGGTTATAAAATATTTTTAGCGGCGCAAAGGTACGCTTTTTTCTAATTATATAACAACACCAATTGCCTTTATAAAAAAATGATCCGAAGAGGAAGTAAAATTATTAACGCTCGTGTTTCCACCTTTTGATAAAATTGACCACCTGCCAATCATTTAGGGAAATGGGTCGGAAGGTTAAAAGCGCCACACACCATAAACTATAGAGTAATTTGTGGGAATTTCCCCTCAATGGGTAGAAACTGTAAAAACCAATGTTTTAGTTACCCATTAAAAATGACCATACCCGTATTTTAAAAATAATCTCCGGATCAGCGCGGGATGATAAGATAAAGTACTGCTAAAATACCCCCTGGTCCCTCATTGCCACATAGACTCTGACAAAACCACCGATATTGGCACCTTTTGCCAAATTGGGCACATCCCAGGAACTACCCCCGTATTTTTTACACCGGTCGTAAATTTCATTCATGGTTTTTTTCAAGAGAGAATCCACTTTGGATTTTTCCCAGGAGTACCTCAATTGATTTTGGGTCATTTCAAGGGCTGAAACGGATACTCCCCCGGCATTGGAAGCTTTTCCCGGCGCATAAAAAACGCCGTTGTCCAAAAACAAATCAACTGCTTCAGAGGTACAGGGCATATTGGCACCTTCTGCGACAATCAAACAATCGTTGGAAATCAGTGTCTCGGCATCTTCTTTGAGTAGTTCGTTTTCGGTGGCACATGGAAGTGCAATGTCACAGGGAATATCCCAGGATTTTTTACCTTCGTGGTATTCCACATCGAACTTATCGGTACATTCCGAAACCCTTCCCCTTTTTTCAAACTTTAATTCCTTTATCCACTTCAATTGTTTGTCGGTAATACCGTCTTCAAAAACCACCACACCACCCGAGTCGGACAGTGTTCTGACTTTCATTCCCATTTCTATGGCCTTTTCGCAGGCATAAAGTGCCACATTTCCCGATCCCGATATATTCATGGTAAGGCCTTTAGGATCTCTACCCAGGTCTTTGAGCATTTGTGCAACAAAGTACAGGCAACCGTAGCCTGTAGCCTCTTTTCTCAAATGACTTCCTGCCAGCTCCATGACTTTTCCGGTATAAGATCCACTAAAACTGTTTTTCAGTTTATCTGTATATCCAGCCAGGTAACCAATTTCCTTGGTCCCCACACCAATATCCCCGGCAGGAACATCTGTATTGTAATTGGTGTAGAAGTAAAAATTGGATGCGAAGGCCTGGCAAAACCTCATGATGTCTGAATCATTGTAATCGCGGGGATTAAAATCAGCACCCCCTTTAGCACCTCCGAGATTAAAACCCGTCAAACTGTTTTTGAGGGTTTGTTCAAAAGCCAAAAACTTAAATACACTCAAATTAACCGAGGGGTGAAACCTCAACCCACCCTTATAGACCCCCAGTGCTTTATTGAACTGCACCCGGTATCCTCTGTTCAATCGCTCTTTGTTGTCGCTATCTACCCAACTGACGCGAAAATCGATGATTCTATCGGGCTCCACCATTCTTCGAATAATGCCCTCATCCCTGAACTCTTCGTGCTCCTTTAAGAAGTCTCGGATCTTAAACAAAAAAGAATCGGTCGCTTGCAGAAACTCCGTTTGATTTTCGTATTTTTCATGCAATTCTGAGAGAATACCGTCTACATCGATTGGCATAGGATAAAGTTTGGTTTACATTTATATTGTATTAATGAAAAATGCTCAGAAGTGTTCAATACCCCCTATTAAGAGTCCCCCCTTTTAATTTGAGTTGTTTCTGTGCAAGTGCACTTCGGTGATTCCGTTGGAGGAAA
>SKYC01000117.1 GCA_007128085.1 Saprospiraceae bacterium
CAAGTGCCCATTTCGGCAGGCTCAATGCATCGCATTTATGAAGGCATGTAATAGTACCCTTCATGAATAATCCGGGTAAACTCAAAGAAGACGGCGGCTATTCCCCCCGCCTCGATTTTTTCGCTGAATGTGCCGAAAAATTCTACAAAAAGTCGACATCGGGGGCAAAGGGATATCTCATGAGATATTGGATGGCGCGGTTGATGTCGTAGCCTTCAAAAACGACGCTGTAAAGCATGTTGGTTATGGGTACGTGGATGTTGTAGTACTTGGCGATCTGCCGCGCTATTTTAAGGGTTCGGATTCCCTCGGCCACCTCGTCCATGGATTCCAGTATCTCTTCCAGGGTCTCGCCTTCGGCCAGTCTCTGACCCACCTGAAAGTTCCTGCTTTTGTCGCTGGTGCAGGTGGCGATGATGTCCCCGATTCCCGCGGTACCCAAAAACACCTGGCTCTCGCTGCCCATGGCTTTCCCGAAGTAAATGACTTCTCTCAACCCCCTTGTGATGAGCATGGCTTGCATATTTTTCCCAAATCCCAGCCCGGTCAAAAGGCCGGATCCCAGGGCAATAATATTTTTCAGTGAACCGGCCAGTTCGGCTCCGACGATGTCTTTTGAACCAAAAACAAAAAACTTGTCGCTGCTGAGTGCTCTTTGTCCTATTTCTACAACTTCTTCAAATTCAGAGGCAATCACGGTTGCAGTGGGCTGCCCCTCGAGAATCTCTTTGGCCAGATTGGGGCCCGATAGACACCCGATCCTCAGTACATTGGTCTCTTCTCTGATCAACTCACTCATGGTTCGAACCGATTTTCTGGAAATGTCTGCATCCAGGATTTGGCTTTCATCCACTCCGTGGAGATGAAACCCCTTGGTTCCGTGGATTAATATATGGGAGGGCTTGAGAAAAGGGGTGAACTGCTCCAGTACTTGCGCAAAAGATACCGAGGGGAGTATGGGGAATATCAGGGTGCATTTTTCGGCCAATTCTGCCGGGTCGCCGGTCGCGGAGATATTGCCGGTGCGGTGGAGATAGGGGCCCGGATCGCCGCTGTTTACGCGTTCTACAAATTCTTTTCTGCGACTGAACAGGATGACCTGTCCCGTGTTTTTGGACAATAAATTGGCAATGGTGCTACCGAATACTCCGGCACCAATGACTCCTACACAGTCCAATACCCCGTTGATTTCTTTATCCATGGTCCTTAAAGGTATGGAATTTTCCCGACAAAAGAGTTGCTGTTGTCCTCATTCTATATCAATTCCCGCCAAAACGAGAGACTCCACGAGTTCCTGCAGTTTGTTTTCAATCTCCCTCAATTCATCCGGCCCCAAACTGTTGCGGTTGATGCGATGGGTCTTTTCACCCGACCTGAGTTGGGTGATGGTATGGGATGCATCGGCGATGACGAAACGCTTATCCTCCGGATAGGTATCGGCCATTTCAAAAAAACCGTTTTCTTCAGCAAAATCAATGATTTCCTGCAAGCGGTCAGTGGGGTAGCCGGCAATGTGGCGCCCGAGTTTGTCCACGTGCATATCGCCTTTGTACATGGCGGTTCCATTGGCGAAAAAAGTAACGGTAAATACCGGACACTGGCCAAAGCAAGCCGTTCGCCTAAAGCTGGCCATGACTTCCCCGGGGGCGTATTCCGACCATTCTTCCGGTATTTGCGGAACGGTTTGAATGCTGTCCGCAGCCTGGCGATTGCAGGAAAACAGAAGCAGACATGAAAACAATCCCATCAGGGACAGGGTCGATACAATTGATTTTGTCGTCATCATTTTTTGGGTTTTTTCTTTTTCCTTTCTTCAGCAATGCGCTGTTGTTCCTTGAGAACTTCCTCCAGTCGTGCCTGAAAGCCGCCCTTCTTTTTGGGTTTCTTTTTATTCTCCTCGAGCTTTTCGCGGATTTTTGAATCGTCAAACAAAAAGTGCTTGGTGGCAATTATCTGGCCGATGTTGAAGACATTACTAAAAAACAGATAAGCTGTCAATCCCGCTGCAAAGCTGTTGAAAAAGAACAAGAACATGATCGGCATAAAGTACTGCACATTCTTCATCATCGGATTGACGGCATTCATATCCATGTGCTTTGTATTGTAATAGGTGTACAAAACAGTGGTTCCTGCCCAGAGGAGTGTAAACAAACTCACATGGGCTCCGTAAAACGGTATATTAAACCCGAGATATACGATTGAATCGTAGGACGATAAATCAGAGGCCCACAAGAAGGAGGCCTGCCGGAATTCTATCGAAGCCGGGAAAAACCGGTAAAGTGCAAACCAAATGGGCATTTGAAGAACCATGGGCATACAGCCCCCCAACGGATTGACTCCAAACTCTCTGTAGACCTTCATGGTCTCCATTTGGAGTTTCTGCTGGTCGCCTTTGAATTTCTCCCGCAGTTTTTCCATGTGTGGCTTGAGTGCCCCCATCTTGGCCTGTGAATACAGCATTTTGTAGGTCAGGGGGTACAACACCATTTTTACAATGAAGGTCAGTAGCAGTATGACCATGCCCGGGTGACCGATGATTTGGAAGAGAAAGGAAAACATGGGCCGGATGACCCATCGGTTGATGGTGCCAAAAATGCTCCAGCCAAAGGGAACGATATCGGTGAGGTCGTGACCGATCGCCTGCAGGCGATCAAATTCATTGGGGCCGATGTAGAAGGTCATGGTGAAATCCGAACGGCTGCTGCCGGGCGAAACAGGAATGTCTAGTCGGCTTCGCAGCAGTTTGAGTTCCTCTTCATTCTCATCCAGCATAACTGTTTCTAAAAATCCCCCGTGGAATGGCTCGTTGGCCACCAGACTGCTGTTGAAAAACTGATTGGCATGAGAAATCCACCGCAGAGGGGTATTGTCTTTATTTTCTGTATCGCTCGATCTGCAGGAACAGTAACTCGAACGGCTCGATTCTGCTTTGAAATAGACCGTTGAAAAATACCGCTCGTAGCCCTCGTTTTGCTCTAGTTTGTTGAGGTAGTTGTTCCAATTCAGGGAGACGGGTGCGGCTTCGGCCGCCAGGGTATTTTGCAGATTGACAAAATCCAACCGATAGTCCAGGGCGTAGGAGTCTTCGGGCAGGGTGTACTGCTGTTGAAAAACACCGCCATTGTCTGCGGGAAGGCTAAAGGTGACGGTATTTCCCGAAACCTCTGTATCGAAGTACAGTTCGCCGGTATTGACCAGCATGTTGTTTTCTCTCAACTGCAGAAAATACTCAAAGCGATTGTCCTCGTGATCCATTAAGTAAAGGGAGTCCCGGAGTTCCTCGAAGTCCTCACTGAGGAAGGACCTCAGGTAGTCTTTGATCCAAACTTCTTTGATTTGACCGCCCCGATTGGAAAAAACAATCCGAACCAGATCGTTTTCCAACACCACACTTTCCTCATCTTTGAGAGCGGCCTCGGCAAAGGGGCCGTAAAGCCCCTGCAATTGGGGCGTTACACCGGCCGATTCTCCGAGGGTGTCTACCGCAGTCTCCGGGAGTACAATGTCCTCCTCCGGTTCCACCTGTGCATCCAGTTCGTCTGCCGGTACAATGGTGTCAGCGGCCTCTTTTTCCTCCATCATTTCCTGTCGCTCCCTTTCCAGGCGCTGCTGCTCGATTTCTTCCTGTGTAGGAGAGTTGATCATGACCCAAACCACAAAAAGAATAAACAACAATACAATGCCTACGGCTGTATTTCTATCCATTATTTTCCCTTAAAAAAGTAATTTTGCAAAGGTAATATTTTGTGAATCATATAACCCAAATTATGAGAATTGATTGTGATCAAAAGTTGTTATTGGCCTTTTACCGCAGTACCTACCGGGTCCTGAAACCCGGGTTTGACCTGCACCCGGGGAAGGACAATCCCTCCTTTCAAAGTTGGTGTAAGAGTGAGGACATCCACTCCTGGACATTTATTACGGCCTGGAATCCCTCTGCTCAAAAATCGGATAAAAATCGCAACCTCGCTGCCAATCGGGAAATGGAATCCGAATTAAAGGGGAGGGGCTATCGGTATTTCCGGGGCCTCGGAATACCGGAGGAAGGTGAGGATTGGGAGGCAGAGGAGAGTTTTTTTGTGGCCAATATGGATCTCAAAAACAGCCTGACTATGGCGAAAAAATTCGGACAAAAGGCTTTTCTTTACGGAATGCCAGACATGAGACCTTCCCTGATATGGGTTGATTCACGCCTGTAAAGAGAAGGGGTTACTCTGAGAACTCCCCCGATTTGATGGCCCGGTTTATCAAGTGGCGGGGCAGGCCTTTGCAATCACATTTAATTGTATTATCTTTGAGCCAAATTAGAGAAATATGTTTGACAGTTTAAACGAACGTCTGGAAGGTGCCTTTTCCATGCTGAAAGGGCAGCACAAGATCACAGAAATAAATGTAGCGCAGTCCGTAAAGGAAATCAGAAGGGCTCTGGTGGCCGCGGATGTAAATTTTAAAATAGCCAAAGAGTTTACGGAAACCGTAAGGGAAAAGGCATTGGGCCAGAAAAATGTGCTCAAATCCGTGAAGCCCGGAGAGCTCATGGTGAAAATCGTTCAGGACGAGCTGGCTGAGCTGATGGGGTCAGAGGCCGTCGAGTTGAATTTAAAAGGAAAGCCCGCCGTAATTTTGGTGGCCGGCCTTCAGGGTAGTGGTAAGACCACCTTCAGTGCCAAACTCGCCAATTACCTGAAATCGAAAAAGAAAATGAGTCCCATGCTGGTAGCCTGCGATGTCTACAGACCCGCGGCCATCGATCAGTTGGGCGTGCTGGGGGAACAAATCAATGTGCCCGTATACAAGGAAGAGGAGAATAAAAATCCGGTGGAAATCGCTAACAACGCCATTGTTCATGCCAATACGCATCACCACGATGTGATCATTGTCGATACCGCAGGCCGCCTTTCTGTGGATGAGGAGATGATGAACGAAATTGAATCGCTTAAAAAAAGCCTCCTGCCGCAGGAAACCCTTTTTGTGGTCGACTCTATGACGGGTCAGGATGCGGTCAATACGGCCAAAGTCTTCAATGAGCGAATTGATTTCAACGGCGTGGTTCTGACCAAGCTGGATGGCGATACAAGAGGTGGTGCTGCACTGTCGATCAAGTACACCGTCGGCAAGCCCATAAAATTTATCAGTAGCGGTGAGAAGATGGACACCCTGGATGTGTTCCACCCCGAGAGAATGGCCCGGAGAATTTTGGGTATGGGTGATATCGTCTCCTTTGTGGAAAAAGCTCAGGACCAGTTCGATGAGGTAGAAGCCAAGAAGCTCGAGAAAAAAATAAAAAAGAACAAGTTCGACTTTGATGATTTTCTGAGTCAATTGGCTCAGATTAGGAAAATGGGCGACCTGAAAAGCCTCATGTCCATGATCCCCGGCATGAGCAAAATGACCAAGAATCTCGATATTGACGACAAGGCTTTCTCTAAAGTCGAATCTATCATCCACTCCATGACCCCCGAAGAGCGGGGCAATCCCGATGTGTTAAATATGAGCCGCAAAAAACGCATAGCCAAAGGCTGTGGTCGATCGGTCCACGAAGTCAATATGTTCATCAAACAATTTCACCAGATGAAGAAAATGATGCACATGATGAGTAAAGGCAAGGGGATGCAGAATATGATGAAAAATATGCAAAATATGGGTGG
>SKYC01000203.1 GCA_007128085.1 Saprospiraceae bacterium
ATTCCGATGCCGATTATTCCACACCCGAGCTCAGTTCCTCAGGCCGGCCTTCAAACCACCATTCCGGAACGGGTATGCAATCTCAAATGGCATTACGCAGAGGATGAAATTTACGAGGTTCAAACACAAGCGGAGCAACTCACTTTTTACCTACCCCCTGAAATGAGAATCCACCGAAGAGGTCGACCAATGATTACTGTTTATTCGAGCATCATCAGTCAGCCTTCGGGAAAATTTATTGTCTTCGATATTCATCTAATGATCCCCTCTGCACGAGTCAGTATGGGGGGCATTGAGAAAGACAGCCCCATACGCATACAATTAATAGACGGGGAAATAGTCAATTTGAGGAGTTTGAATCAGGATCGAGGCCATTTCAATCAACAAGAAAATAAGGTCGTTTACCGCGTGCTGGCACCTCTCAATAAAAAGAATGTGGACAAATTGCTCCACATGGAAGCCGATCGAATCAGGTTTGTCTGGGATTCCGGATTTGCCGATTACGAAATTTACGACATCAATTTGATAAGAACGCATTTGAATTGCCTTATTGAACAAGATAAAAAGTATCCGTAATATGTTAGGACTAAAACTACCGACAGATCCGAGGTGGGCCAATCTGGCAGAAATGAGCCTCGAGGAAATTCTTACAGATCACGCCTATTGTGAACAGAAAGCCGCCACATTCTGCATATCTCTCATCCAATTGTATCCGGACAAGCGGGAATTGGTAGAACAAGTATCCCCAGTGGTCACAGAAGAGTGGGGGCACTTCAGAATGGTGCTAAAGGAGCTGGACAAGAGGGGCTTGCAATTGGGGTTCCAGCGAAAAGACGAATACGTCAATGCCTTGCTTGGGTTTCAGAAAAAAGGCGGTTCTCGAGAAGATCGTCTGCTCGAAAAACTATTGATATGCGCCCTGATAGAGGCCAGAAGTTGCGAGAGATTCAGGCTGCTGTCCGAAGAATTGGAGGATCCCGATCTCCGCGATTTTTACCATCAGTTTATGGTAGCGGAAGCCGGGCACTACCGAATGTTTATTGAGTTGGCAAGGCTGTACAGCGATCGGGAAAAAGTAAATGCAAGGTGGCAAGAATACCTGGCATTTGAAGCGGATTTATTAAAATCAATGGAGCTCAGGGGGGATCGCATGCACTAAATTTGAATTTTATGGCCGGCAATAAATTTGGAAAAATTTTAACACTCAGCTCCTTCGGTGAATCTCACGGACCGGCCATAGGGGGTATGCTCGATGGAATGCCTCCCGGAATTCCTTTTTCAGAACAGGAGTTGCGATTGGAAATGGAAAGGAGAAGACCCGGTCAGTCCGAATTATCCAGTCCGAGAGATGAAAAAGATCCGGTTCGGTTGTTGTCCGGGATAAAAGATGGAAAAACTACGGGCTTACCCATCGGATTTATTATCGAAAACCAGGATGCCAGACCCTCCGACTATCAACATCTCCGAACTTCCTTCAGGCCTTCTCATGCAGATTACACTTATCTGAAAAAATACGGAACGCTACCCACTTCCGGCGGGGGAAGGGCCTCCGCAAGAGAAACGGCCGTTCGCGTTGCAGCGGGTTATTTTGCCAAACAGCTCCTGCGAGCCAATGGGGTGATCCTAAAAGCCTATGTCCACTCTGTCGGCCATCTGGCTTTACCGGAAAACTTCACCATTGAAACTCAGCTGGATCAAAAAGAAAATGACCTGAGATGTCCGGATTCGGATCTTTCAGAAAAGATGGGACAATTGATAGATTCTGTAAGAAAAAAGGGCGATTCATTGGGCGGTTGTATTCAGTGTGAAATCTTCAATTGCCCTGCCGGCCTGGGCGAACCGGTTTTCGATAAGTTACAGGCCGATCTAGCAAAAGCCATGTTATCCATCAATGCATGCAAAGCATTTGAATACGGAAGTGGCTTCCGTGGTACGCAAATGAGAGGAAGTCAACACAACGACCCATTTGAAACGGAGGATGGCCAAAACGCTAAAACGACCACCAATTTCTCAGGGGGAATCCAGGGGGGAATCAGCAATGGTATGCCCATTTATTTCAAGCTGGGATTCAAGCCTGTTTCTACCATAAATATAAAGCAAACTACACTCAATACCTCCCTGGAAAAAACGGAGATCGAAGGAAAGGGAAGGCACGATCCCTGTGTGGTTCCAAGAGCTGTACCCATAGTGGAAGCCATGGCGGCACTGGTTCTGGCCGATCACCTGCTGAGGAATAAATTGTATTCGGATAAATGACAGGAAGATTGCTGAAAGCGATTTTTTTCATTTAAAAACCTCCAGAAACTACTGCCCGGCAACTGAGCCTCAGTTATGATTTTAATGAATCATAGTAACCTCCGTCCGCCTGAAAGTTACACGCGCAGTTGCTATTTTTTTATTAACTTGCCGTCCCGTAAACAATGGCTTTTCAAAGCGGTCTTTCAGAGGTCTTCAAGCACCGAAAAGGTGAATAAACACCCTCTGTAAAGGTGGGAATAAGGAGAGAAAAAATAAATTGTTAGTAATCAACCATTGGTACCGTAAAAATTTAAACAAATGAAACGGTCTATGACCGTGATATACAACGAGAGACACAAAGGTTTTACTTTAATTTTTTGCGTCTGCAGTTAACCGGAAGGAATAAAATTTAAACAAATGAAGAAGAAGGACATAGAGAAAAATCAGAACGAAGATGCCATGCGATTGCTGATCAGTAAAATGAAAAGGAAAAAGGACGCCATCGGCATGGGAGGTGGTAAGAAAAAAATAGAAAAACAACACCGAAAAAACAAACTCACTGCGAGGGAGCGCGTACAAGAACTCATCGATCCCAAAACCGATTTTAAGGAATTTGGAATATTCGCCGGCTATGGTATGTATGAGGAGTACGGGGGGTGTCCCGCAGGTGGTGTAATAACGGGCATCGGAAGAGTGAGTGGAAGATTGTGTGTGATCGTAGCCAATGATGCTACCGTCAAGGCCGGAGCCTGGTTTCCCATTACCGGCAAAAAGAATCTCCGAGCCCAGGAAATCGCCATGGAAAACCGCCTCCCCATCATCTACCTGGTAGACAGTGCGGGGGTATTTTTGCCGTTGCAAGACGAAATTTTTCCGGACAAAGAGCACTTTGGGCGCATTTTCAGAAACAACGCTGTGATGTCTTCAAGGGGAATCCCTCAAATTGCGGCCATCATGGGAAGTTGCGTCGCGGGTGGTGCATACCTTCCCATTATGTCCGATGAGGCCTTAATCGTAGATGGAACCGGCTCTATTTTCCTGGCTGGGCCCTATTTGGTCAAAGCGGCTATTGGAGAAGATGTAGACCAGGAAACCCTGGGGGGCGCTACCACCCAATCGGAGATCTCGGGCGTTACCGATTATAAAATGCCGGACGACCCGACTTGCCTGCGTACGATCCGGGACCTGATGTCAAAAATGGGTTCTTTTGAAACAGCGGGATTCAACAGAGTAGATGCCAAACCACCTTCGAGGCCCGCAGAGGACATTTACTCCATTTTCCCGGAGGGAGGCGCACGCCCCTACCCCACCAATGAGCTGATCAAGTGCATTGCGGACAAGGACTCCATTACCTATTACAAAAACGGCTACGGAAAAACCATTTTGTGTGCTTATGCCCGAATAGATGGTTGGTCGGTTGGAATCGTTGTCAACAATCGCGAAATTGTAAAGACCAAAAAAGGGGAAATGCAATTCGGAGGGGTCATTTATTCCGACAGTGCCGATAAAGCTGCGCGGTTTATTATGAATTGCAATCAAAAAAAGATACCTCTGGTATTTCTTCACGACGTGACCGGATTTATGGTTGGAACACGCTCTGAACACGGTGGTATCATTAAAGACGGTGCTAAAATGGTCAGTGCAGTCTCCAATTCAACCGTACCCAAATTTACTGTAATCATGGGCAATTCATACGGCGCGGGGAATTACGCGATGTGCGGCAAGGCCTACGATCCGAGATTGATTCTCGCTTGGCCCACTGCCAAAATCGCCGTCATGGGCGGGCAACAGGCCGCCAAGGTGTTGATGCAAATCCAGGTGGCCTCGATGAAAGCCAAAGGTCAGGATCCCGATGAAAAAACCCAGGAGGAGTTGCTTCAAAAGACTTCCGGTAGATACGAAGAACAAACCAAGGCCTATTACGCAGCTTCCAGGCTCTGGGTCGATGAAATCATCGATCCGACAACCACCCGGGACTGGATTTCAACGGGCATTGAAGCGGCCAATCACGCGCCCATTGAAAAATTTAACCCGGGCGTCATCCAGACTTGATACCGAAACAGCAAGCAGAGAAAACACAAAAGGCCCATTGAAATATGGAGAAAACAAGCCGCAACTTTTAACCGGCCATAAGACACCGGATCATATTAAAATAATAATCATGCAAATTGCAGTAAAAACACAGGCAGAAATAGAACCCTTACTCGCTGAGGAGTTGAAAAGTCTGGGGTTAAAAAACGTAGAAACAGGAAATCGCCTGGTGTATTGTGAGGGTGAAATGAAGCACCTGTACCGGATCAACTACGAAAGCCGGCTTGCACTCAAGGTATTGGTCCCCATTACTCAATTCGAAATAAAGGATGCCAAAGATCTTTACACCCAAGCCATGGAGACCAATTGGAACGAATGGCTGACCAGTGGACAGACCTTTGTTGTTCGGTTCAGCATATACTCTCCATTTTTCTCAAACACCCTTTACGGCGCCCAGTTATTCAAGGATGCCATAGTGGATACCATCAGAAAAAAAACCGGCAAACGCCCCAATGTAGACCTGAAAAATCCGGATATAGTATTTGATTTACACATCAATGGAAACAGCTGTGTCATATCTGCCGACAGCTCGGGGGAACCGCTTTTTAAAAGAAACTACAAAACCAAATCCTTTAAAGCGCCATTGAATGAAATTCTGGCAGCAGCCATGATACAAATAAGCGGATGGGATAAGAAACAAGCCTTTATCAACCCCATGTGCGGGTCGGGTACTTTGCTTTTCGAAGCACTCTTTTATGCCGAGAACCGCCCGTCACAGTTTTATAGAAAAGATTGGACTTTTCAAAACTGGAAGGATTACGACAAGGATCTTTTTGAAGAAATCAAGGAAAAAGCCGATGCCGGCATCACCTACCCTTCTGCCAGAATAATCGGTATAGACCAGGACGCAACTGCCATAAGAATATTGCGAAAAACGCTAAAGGAACTGGGGCACGACGACAAAGTCAGTACCCAAATGACCGATTTTTTTGATTGGAAACACAGAGGAGAAGACGATATTTTGGTCATCAATCCACCCTACGATGAAAGAATGAAGCTGGAAAACGTCCAACAGTTCTACCAATCCATAGGCGATTATCTCAAGAACAATTTCCAGGGAAATACGGCCTGGATACTGACTTCCAACAAAACAGCCATGAAGTCCATCGGCCTAAAAACCTCAGCGCGTAAAATCCTTTTCAACGGCCCTTTGGAATGTCGCTTTTTAAAATACGAGCTTTTCAGTGGCAGCCTCAAGCCCTCTTGAAAAATTGGGGTTGAACTTCAGCTCTCTAAGTCCAATACTCCGTCGTCGTTGAGATCGGAGATGACGGCGCGGGTGTTGCCGAG